>NZ_KV802398.1:0-14646 GCF_001810675.1 Facklamia sp. HMSC062C11
GTTTTTTTGGTGGACTTATGTCACAGCCTCATTAATACTAATTATGAGCAGATCTTCGACTGATGAAGTCTTGAACGGCTCTTTCTCCTTGTTCATAGGTTAAATGTGTATTGTTATTACCTAATTGGGTGCTGGAAATCCAAGCGCCCATTAGATAAAGGTCATCATGAATTTTTCCTTTTTGGTCAATCACTTGCCCCTGAGGCCAAGTAACCTTTATCCCCCCTAAAGGATGAGCTTGAATCAATCCTGACTCAAAGGCTTGTTTCAAGAAGGGATCTTGCTTAATAGCCTTAGACAAATTCATCTCAAATCCCCCCGCATTAATAACAATATCAACTTTATCGGCTAGTCCTTGTTTGGAATAAAGTTCAAAGCCATTTTCAACCACTTTGATGGATTGGGCATGACGAATCAATCTAATTTGGCCATCTTGGTGCCATTTATTTAATAATTCTAAGCTTTCTTCAGGCATCTGAGACCGAAAATGCTCAAAAATCGATCGATATTCTTTAAAGAATCGGGCTTGATCCGATTGAGAGAGTGCGTTAAAGAGGTCAGGGAATAGCGAGGTTAATTGTCTAAAATAAAGCTGTAAGAGACTTAACTGATGGTCTTCTCTCTCTATTGCCAGCATAACCTGTTCAAAAGTACCCGCCCCATAATCTTTTTTTAATCGTTGAAAGTCAATGCCATTTAGCAACATATCTTGATGGAATTGATTAATAATTTGATCTAAAGTAAGCTCTTCCCCCTGTTCTTTCAACCATTGATCGTTCAGACCGATCTGAAGTGCGTCATCTAATTTTTCATATTTTGCAGTTGAAAAGGGATCCTTAGGAATAAAGAAGCTAATAGGTTGGCTCTTGCTAGCACCGAGAGTGAGCTGTAGATAACGCATAATATCGATCCCAGTCAAGCCAGAGCCTATAATCGCCACTTTATCTCTAGTCGTAATGGATTTTAGTTTTTGATCTAAAGGATAGGGATGATGAATATAATTTTTGCTCCCTATAAGATGATAATGGTCTGCATAGGGAGGATGTCCAATCGCTAAAAATACAGCCTGATAGGGACCTTGATATCCCGATTGCTCAGCTTTTAGGTGATAGCAATTTGCCTCTTGAGAGATCGCTTGAACTTCTTCATGAAAGATTTGAACCTTAACATCATGATAATAATCTGAAAAATAATCGGCCAAATATTCACCAAAAATGGATCTTGGACTAAAACATTGACTCCTTGCGTATTTTGGATAATGTCGGCTTAACCATTTTAGATAATGATCTGGGTCCTGATCGAATCCCAAATCGCCAACATAAGAATTCATAAGTAACTGGTCGCTATCAGCTTGGTAAGGCAAACCTTTGCCTACTTGGTCGAGTTTTTCAAAGACATGAATCGTCTCCAAATCATCCAGCTTTGCATCGATTAGATGCTTAACCACACTGGAACCAGCAATTCCAGTTCCTACAATCGCTACCTTCATTTAACCATCGCCCCTCTTTGATCCTTTGACTCTATTATAGCAAAGACCTAGCCCTTAAAATACTGGAATCATGGCATGATTATAATTCGTATTGAGGTGGTCTCGCACATTCGCTTGATGGTAAGCTTCAATAATCTTCTTGAAGCGTGGATCCTCTTGATTCTCTGGCAATGTTGTAATCAGATTAATATAGGGTTTAAGTTCCTGATTCGTTGGATCGATATTTATTTGGAAGATAGCATCTTTAATCGGATCATAACCAGCATCAATGACATTATTGGCCACAGTTAATCCAGCTGCTACATCTTGTAAGGAATTCATAATAATTGCCTGATCGATTTCTTCAATGACTAAGTTTAGGGGATTCTCGCTAATATCACTTTGCTCGGGGGAATAACCTGCTTTAGGATCAAGTTGAATCAATCCTGCATCTTGTAGGACTTTTAGAGCCCTTCCCCGATTCGTTGGAGATTCTGGAATTAAAATTTTATCGCCTTCCTTCAATTCTTCGATGCTTTTAATCTTTTGAGAAAGGATATTCATCGGAGAAATGAATGTTTCCGCTAAGGGCTTAATGTCAGAACCATTATCTTGGTTAAATTGATCTAAAGCCGCATAATGTTGAAAGGCTGCCAAATCAACCTCTCCATCTAACAGAGCCCGATTGGCTTGGATCGGATCTGTCATTATTACTAAGTCCAGTCTAAGATCGTCTCCTAAATTTTCCTGTACTAATTGCCAGATAGCTTGCGTAGAATCACCAACTAAGGCAATCTTTACAACTTATTCTGCTTGAACCACTGGTGTTAAAATAAAAAGTAAGAATAATAGACAAATTTTGATAAATTTTTTGATCATTTTTATCGCTCCTTTAATGTTTAATTGACGTTAACAATGCTGACAGATAGAGTCCACTCTCTCCTCCTTCCAATAAAAAAAGCCCCTTTATTAATTCTAAGAATTAATAAAGGGACGAAAAAATTCGTGGTACCACCCTAATTCACTGTATCTTCACAGATACAATCTCAAAGTTCTATCAAACTTGAGCCAGTTAACAAGGGCTAATCGTTTTGTGAGCGTTAACCCACAAAAGACTCAGAGCTCATCTTCATGCAAGACCCATCATCCCTTCTCATCCAACCAGGGTTTTCTGTATTGATGGCCAATGCACTACTCTTCTCGTCATCGTCTTATTATTAGATTGTTACCAGTTTAAATGAGAATTTTCTTTCTGTCAACTCATTTTAATCAAATTTAGCCTGTTTAGCCATCCACTCATATACTTGGTTAGCTTGATAACGAACACTTCCTGCCCCATAGGAAAGACAGGTAAGCGCACCTAAGGCATTGGCAAAGGTTAAACTGGCTTGATCAGAAAGATTTTGACTCAAGGCAAAAGCAAGTCCACCTAAAAATGCATCACCTGCTCCGGTTGAATCGACGACTTCAATCGGATAGGCTGGTTCATGGATTTTCTCAGTCTTTGTGATTAAGAAGGATCCTCTGGAACCTAAGGTTAAAACAAGCTTATTCAGGCCAAGTTCCAGGGCTTTTTGTTGGAAAATACCTAAATCATCCAGTGTATCCAATGCTCCTTGGCATAAGGCATGGGTCTCAAGCTGATTCAACACGAGATAATCGATTAAGGGATAGGTCATGGGATCAAAGGACTTATAAGGTGAAGGATTGACTAAAGTTACCATGCCCTTTTCTTTAGCTAATCTCAAACTTGGCAATAACAAGTCCATAGGGGTTTCGAATTGAGTCACAAATAGATCTCCGGCCTGGGCCTGTTTTAAGGCCTCCTCAACCTGCTGGAAGGAGATTGATGCATTAGCTCCCGAATTGACAATGATGCGATTATCCCCATCGCAAGTCAAAATAAAAGCTGTTCCGGTTGTTTGGTCATTCAATATATTAACCTTAGAAATATCCACTCCATGGATGAGCAAATAGCTGAGCGCCTGTTTTCCAAAAAAATCATTTCCGACAGCACCCACCAAGAAAGTATTCACACCAAGACTTCCACAGGTCGCTGCTTGATTAGTCCCTTTTCCCCCAACTGAAAAATGAGCCCCTTGCCCCATTCGAGTCTCCCCTTGATCAGGAAGACAATCCACTTGGGTCATCAAGTCATAATTAATGGAACCTAATATGTATACTGCTGCTGGCATGGGGCATCGTCCTTTCTATTCTTACTCTGCAATATAGCATAGGCTGTGTCCAGGGTCAAACTTCATTCAAAAAACCAGTAAGTGCTTGGACTCACTGGTTAAAAGGCTTAATTTTCTTTAAAAATATCGCGACTATAGACCTTATCCTGACTATCAGCTAAATCATTGCTCAAGCGATTTGCTAAAATAACATCCGATTGAGCTTTAAAACTTGCCAGATCATTGACTACTGGGCAATTAAAGAAGGTCGAATCTTGTTCTAGGGTTGGTTCATAAATAATGACCTTTTTAGCTTCACCTAATAATAATTTAATAATATCTTGGATGGCTGATTGGCGGAAGTTATCTGAGCCAGATTTCATGGTTAGTCGGTAAATTCCAACGGTTTGAGGATTTAATTTTAGGACTTGGCTAGCAATATGCTGTTTGCGTGTCTTATTAGAGTCGACAACCGCCGTCATCATATTTTGTGGAATATCCCCATAATTTGCCAGTAATTGCTTGGTATCCTTCGGTAAGCAATAACCGCCGTAACCAAAAGAAGGATTGTTATAATGGGTTCCAATTCTTGGATCGAGACCGACTCCTTGAATGATTTGAGCGGAATCTAAGCCACGAACCTCCGCATAGGTATCTAGTTCATTAAAGAAGGAAACCCGTAAAGCCAAATAAGTATTCGCAAATAATTTAATCGCTTCTGCCTCAGTGGGGTCCGTTAATAGAACAGGAATAGAGTCCCTATCACTGGCTGCCCCTTCTAATAATAAGTCCGCAAAAGCTTGCCCTTGTTCACTTTGGTCACCGACAACAATCCGTGATGGATATAGATTGTCATAAAGTGCCTTACCTTCACGTAAGAATTCTGGTGAGAAGATAATATGGTCAACTCCGTATTTTTCTTTAATCGATTGGGTATATCCTACTGGAATTGTCGATTTAATCACCATCAAGCATTCAGGATTAATGGCTAAAACATCCTCAATAACCGCTTCAACAGCTGTGGTATCGAAGGTATGTGTCTCGTCGTCATAATTCGTTGGTGTTGCAATCACTACTAAATCGGCATTTTGATGGGCCAGCTTAGCATCGGTGGTAGCCGATAAGGTCAATTTGTGATTGGCTAGAAAGTCCGAAATCTCAGCATCCTCAATCGGTGAAATTCCTTGATTAATCAAATCCACTTTTTCTTGAATAATATCCAAAGCGGTTACTTCATGGTGCTGAGCCAATAAAACAGCTAGAGATAGGCCCACATAACCTGTTCCGGCAACGGTAATTTTCATATTATCAATCTTCTTTCTTTTTATATTTGAGTATTCGTCTCATTCTCAGTGATACCTATATATTATATAATAATGATCATTAGTTTGTGAAGGACTGATCACACAAAAAGGTCATTCAAAATTGTTTTAAATGCTAATTTCGTAATTGAAATTTCCCAAATGATGATAATTAATCACTTGACAGTCCGTTAAAGGTGTTTCAAAAAAATCTAAAGATGATGGTAAAACTAATTCGGGCTGAGGAAGATTTTGCCAATGGCCCTGAACTTGTTCTTGCAGTTGATCCATATGTCTTAAGTAAATATGGGCATTAAAAATCGTCCAATGCAGATCACCCAAGTCTCTCCCTGTCACTTGAGCCACACGTCGATGCAATACTCCATATTCAAACCAATTTGATGGAAGCCCTAAGGCACAGTCTGCTGATCGCTGAACGACATTAAGTTGAAGCTTGCCATCCGGACTAACTTGCCAATGGGTCAAAAATACACAGGGTTCTAGAGCCATCTCAGCTAAGTCATCCACATCATATAGGGAGGTCATAATCCTTCTGGAATTTGGATGGTGCTGAATTTGATCGAGAATAAATGCCACTTGGTTCATTGGCGCTTTGTCTGTACCTTGATGACATTTCTTGGCTAATTGGTAACCATAAGCCTTACCAATGGTCCCATCTGCTAATTGCCATTCATTCCAGACTTGGCAACCCATTTTTTGTAATTGATGGACATCATTGGATTGGAGTCGCCAAATCCAATCTAATTCTCGTAGGAAGGTTTTAACAGCAATTCGCTTACTTTGCAGGATAGGCAGGCCATCTTCAGGTTTGAAAACACAATGAAAGTGTGGAATTGACCGCGTATAGGCAGGTTCACCGTCTGCATAGTGTGGACGGATGGCCCCTGATTGGTCAAGCCCTTCTTCAATAATCGTTTGGATTAAATCTTGATAGATCACATCCGCTTGAGTCATACTTATCCCTCTTTCAATGGTATTCTTGCCTATTTTACCATTTATCTTCTGTAATTAATAGATGATGACTGCTGATCCAGTTGTTACAGGACACAAAAAAGCTATGACATTGGGGTCATAGCTTTTTAAAAGAGACGTTTTATTCATTTTCTAAAGTAACTTCCGAAGTTGAGGATACGGAATCCTCAGTTTCCGCTGATTCATCTAAGTTGTTGGATGAATCAACGGGTTTAGAATCGTCTTTTTGACTGCTTGCTGAGCCTGATTCATTTTCCTCTTCCTCTGCTTGTTCACTTGCTTGATTAGTGGCGTGCTCTTCTACGGATAAATCCGGCTTTTCAATATTAGGTAAAAGCGATTTATTGTTTGCTTGATAAGCTTTGACGGCAAGCGCATAGTCCACCTTAATATTGCCTGATTTTGTTTGAATATAGAAGGCTTCTGGGGATCTGAAATAACTGATTAATTCGATATCCACTTGGTAGGCTTTTGCTAAGAAAGCTTCTAAGTCTTTGGCTGCTACGCGGTCTTGCTTGTCTTCTAGTTTTTCTTTGTCAACCGGTTTGTTTTCAGATTCTTTTTCTGGAGCAGGACTTGGTGCTACTTCTTGTTTATCTTCTATCTTGAAATCCACTTCATCATATTCAATCGGTAATTTAATGGAATTTAATGCTTGCTCATGATAATTACCAGTTGGATCATAGTAACCGATCATTCCTCCACGACTTATCATAACTGGTTGTTGTGGATCCAATAATCCAGCAGCCGCTGCTGTCTGCTTGAAGTATTCACGCTTCAATTGCAGCACATAATTTTCATAATTATCGAATTCCTTATGTTCATCATCAGCTTGATAAGCATTCTTAGATAATTTAGTTGGTGTTTTAGATAAGTAATAGGTATGGAAGTGCCCTTCGTGCGGTACATTAACAATATCGCCCTTTACTTCAATATCTTCTACCTTAACGCCATTTTTTAGAGCAAGATAGGCGAGTTTCTTTTTCAGATCTTCTGGTGATTCTTTATGTGTATTATCTGATTGAGCCACTTTGTTGGCATTAATATAATCTTGAGCAGCCTTCAATTCATTATCATCTAGATCGGTAAACGGTACATAATGAAGATGATTACCATGACCACATACAAGGCCATCTGACGTATATTCTTGAATCGATTCTGGTGTGAATTTAAAGCCATCATCTGTTGTATAAGCTTTACCATCTTGTCCTAAAGCGGATTTCTTTAGGTTCATCGCTAAGAAATCAACTAAGCCTTCATTGCTTGCTGAACTTCCGTCTTTAGGATTTTCAGAAGGATTTTCCGGATTTGATTCAGAACTATCTTGACTCGATTCATCCTTAGATGGCACTGATGGAATATTGCTACTTGAAGATCCATTGAGATAGTACTCGACTAGTTCTAATTCTAAAGGCGATAAGTCACTCGGTTTAATAACATGATAGTGATCACCATGAGGATGCACATATCCCATACTATTCTTCCCTGTAACTGCCTTAGGATCAAACACCAATCCATCCCCTTCATGATAGCGTTGACTGATTGGTAAGCTATAAAGTTTTCTAAGCTTAGCTTCCATACTTGTATCCATTTCTTGACTTGGTGTCGATGGCATATCTTTCTTATCAGTGGCTGAAGAGCTGTTAGCATCTTCGTTGGTTTTTAAATGACTCAGATGTTTTTGAATATAGGCTTTAGCGGCCGCTAATTCAGATCTCGATAGATCTGCGAAAGGTACATAATGAAAATGATTTCCATGAGAACAAACCATACCATTTGCATCAAAGGAAACAATTGACTCAGGACTAAATACGTACCCATCATCCGTAGTATAGACTGATTCTTTAGCGGAGCTGGCTTTTTTATTGAGTTCATCAATTTTATTTAAAGCAGCTGCTAAATCATTCCCTTTTGAGTTGCTTTGACTATGGGAATTTGCTCCAGATTCAGACATACCCAATTTGGCAAAGGCCTGAGCTTTTTCAGCGGCAGATAAGTCTGATAAAGGAATAAAATGGAAGTGGTCACCATGCGGTACAATAAATCCATTTCCAGTAAATCGAATAACATCATTTGGACTGAAAACATATCCGTCATCAGTCACATACTGACCACTAGCGTTGCGACTTCCGGAACCTCCACGAATTCCGCCTTTTTCTTCTTTTTTCACTTCCGCAGCATGGTCAATTCCTTTTGCTTTATAATCGTCTTTGGCTTTTTGAATCGCTTCTTTAACTTTCATTAGATCTAGTGGTTTATTCGCTTCGTTTGGCATAAAGTAAACCCGATCCTCTAGCTTAACCACTTGCCCTGACTGAGTATTATAGAGGACTTCAGCCTGACTAAGATCTACGGTCGAGTCTGTTAAAGTTGTTTTTGCAAAAATACTGTTTTCTGGTGCTTGACCTGGGAAGATGTATAGGTCTAAACCATGGATAGTCACATACTCGTTTTCGGTCAAATAAAGAACAATAAAGTCTGATTCTATTTCTTTAGATTCGGCTACTTCTTCAGGGCTTCTTTCAAATTCATAATTAATACTCGTATCATCTTCTAATCCTAATTCATCCATAATCCCTTTGATGCGTTTTGCATCGTTAGGGTGAATGCCAAAGGATTGTAAGGTTAACTCTTCAACTGAACGGACATTCTTAGCATTTGAAGAATTTTCTAAATAAAGATAATATTGATTATCTACTTTAACAATGTATCCTTCATCCGTTTTACTAATAATATCCGCTTTATCCAATTGATAATCACTTGGGGTTAATAGATCTTCTGAAAAAATTGAGTCGGCTGGCACTTCTCCATTATAATAATGATAGTGATCGCCATGCGACGTAATATAACCTTCGTCATCAATTTGAACGACAATTTGTTCTGAAGCGATACCTTCGGCTTCATTAATTGCTTGTTGTGAGGGATCATTACTATGGACCTGTCCGTGTTCTTCATGATTACTTTGTTTACTATTAGAGTCTTGATCCTTGTCTTCTTCCTTATCATCCACGTATTGAATGCGATTGGATTCTTGAGCTAATACAGCTTGAGTTAAAGGTAAGCTAGTAGCTAATCCAAGTCCTAAGACGGCAGTCGATGTTAAAATTAATTTATTATATTTCATATATCCTCCTTGATATTCTTAAGTGAATGATTAAATAGTAATAGTTACTCTTTAACTTGTCAAGGCCAAAAACAAAAAAATACTGTTTTTTTTTTTGCCAACCATTAGCTACTATTAAATTCATGATTCAAGGAACTTTGTGGAAAGAAGCTAGGTCGAATCAGCCAATCACAAAAAGATCTTTAAGCCTGTGTCTAAAGCTTAAAGATCTTTTCTAAAATATTGATAATTCTTCGCTTAAATGATTGAAGGGCCCTTTCATATCAATACATTGGGTCAGAGCTCTATAATTTTGCGATATTCTTTGTTAATTGCCAGCTACAAATTGACTAATGCTTGATTAAAAGGGGCCATCGCTTGCATAAGTTCATTTCTTAATTGATCGAGGGATACGCCTGTCAAGTGCTTATCTTCAACACATAAATGCCCATTCACCCATACATGGCTAACATTGCTGGCATTCGCTGAATACACAAGTACAGCATAAGGATCAAATACTGGAAACATATTCGCAGATTGTGTTTCAACGAGGCATAAATCCGCCAAATTCCCTACCTTAATACTTCCTAACTCTCGATGGCGCTTAATAACTTGAGCTCCACCATAGGTAGCCAGTCTAACAATTTCACGGGCAGGAAAAGCTGCTCGATCATGATTATAAGTTTTATGAAAGTTAGCTAATAGCCGCATTTGGCTAAATAAATCAAGGCTGTTATTTGAGCTAGGACCATCTGTTCCTAAGCCTACTGCGATACCTGCTTGTAACATTTCTTTAATGGGAGCAACACCTTTGGCAGACTTAGTATTGGCTCCAATACAATGGGCAACCGCCACTCCCTTTTCTTTTAAGAGGTCGATATCCTTAGCATCAACATGAATGCAGTGTGCAGCAATCAAACGGTCATCTAATAGACCCAAATCATTGAGATATTGAACCGGAGAAGATTGATATTCTTTTTGGTACTTGCTCATTTCAAAATCCATTTCTGATAAGTGAATCGTCCAGGGAGCTTGAAAATCAGCAGCTATGGTTTGAGCGGCTTTGAGACTCTCGCTTGTATTACTATAGGGGGCATGCGGGGCGATGGCTGGAGTAACTAAGTCCTTATTTTGCCATTTTTGCATAAAAGACCGGCCGTACTTCAAGCCAGCGAATTTTTCTTCCCCATCAGGCGCTTGATCAATCACCGTTTCGGCAACAATTCCCCTGATCTTCATCTCTTGACAGGCCTTAGCCACTTCCTCTTCAAAATAATACATGTCTACGAAACTCGTAATACCTGCCAAGAGCATCTCTGCCATAGCATATTTGGAAGATGCATAGACTAAGGGGGCATCCATGGCTTGGTTTTCTAAGGGAAATAGGAAACGGTGTAGACGATTAGGGACATCGTCTGCTAAAGATCGAAATGGAATCATTCCCAAGTGAGTATGACAATTAATCATACCAGGAATTAAAATGCCATCCTTAGCATCGAATACCCAATCACATTGGGATTCATTAGCATATTCCCCTGATCCTACTTCTTTAATTCGGTCACCATCAATGACTAGGTAACCAGGATGAATAATCCTATCATCCTGATCCATGGTTAAAATATGAGCATTTTTAATGAGTTGCATTCTATCTTTTTCCCTTCTAAAAAAGCTGCGATCACTCCATCGCAGCTTTTTTATTTTATGATTATTTTCAATCCATAGCGATCAGCTTTTAAAGATTGATTATTTTGATTGATTATTGATTAATTACTTGATTCCATTCTTGAATCCAAGCTTTTAAGTGTTGATCAACAAAGGAATAATCGATTGATTTAGCGCGTTCTGCGATTGCTCCATAAGTTTTATTGGTTTGAAGATCATCTGATAATTGAACTTCTTTATTAGTCGGTGTTTCATTTAAGCTTTCAGCGACTTTAACTTGAAGCTCTTGATCTAACTTCCAATTGACATAGTCATAAGCCAAGTCTTTATTTTCTGATTTTGCTAAGACATTGACCGTGTTGTAGTTAGCATAGGTACCTGATTCAGGGACCACATATTTAAGCTGAGGATTAGCTTGTAAGATTAGTGGAATCGCAAAATCAGCCACTACTGCTACTTGAATTTCGCCAGTTTGAAACAAGTTTGATAAATCAGAGGATTTAGAATAGGTCTTAAGGATATTAGGGCGTAATTCACTTAAGGCTTCAAAGGCCGCTTTACCTTGATCAGACGTAATATCGACGCCCTTATAGTCACTGGCAAGATATAAAAAAGCAGGACCAAAGGTTGTTGAAATATCTGGAATAGAGACTTTCCCAGCTAAGGAACTGTCCCATAGATCAGCCCATTCGCTTATATCTTTTCCTAAGGCTTCAGGATCATAGATAATACCGATTGAATTGACCGTATAAGGCACCCCTGCCGTTTCAACCACTTCTTTAGCAGAATCCGTTAATAAATCAATATTTGGCACCTTGCTGGCATCTAATTTCTCAAATAAGCCATCAGTTTGTCCTTGAGTCGCATGTGCTTGAGATAATTCAATGATATCGATCTTGGCATTAGGATTGTTGGTTAATTTGGTAAAGCGCTCACCCGAATTACCCACTTCTGTTACAAATTCGGTGTCAAATTTTTCAGAAAATGGAACTAGAATATCTTGTTTAATGATATCCTCATTAATCGCAAATGTTGATAAAGTTAATTTATGACTGGCAGCATAAGCAGTTGGCACTAGCGTATTGGCTAATAAAGCACCTGTTAAACAAGCTAAAGTAAATGTTTTTTTCATTATGATTCTCCTTATAATAAAATTAAATGATCTTGTGGGAAATGTAGATAGACTTTCTCATGTGGTTGTAGCTTAATCTTACTTTGAACCGGTATTCTTCCCTCCTCTGTAAGCATATCATACTGATAAGATTTACCTAAAAAGTTAATTGTTTCAACAGTAGCCTCTATATCATCTTCTCCATGCTCATTTGTCAAAACAATAATCTCTTCAGGTCGGATGGTTAAAACTCCTCGGTCTTTTTGAGAATTTACTGAAAAAACTTGACCGGAAGCACTCTGATACTTTCCATTAACTAATTGGACTGGAATGAAGGTCTCAAAGCCTACAAAATTAGCCACAAAAGCAGTTTTTGGCTGACGATAAATCTGTTCTGGATGGTCATATTGTTCGATGACGCCTTGATTCATGACCGCTACTTTATCTGAAATCGCAAAACATTCTTCCTGATCATGTGTTACAAATAAAGTGGTAATACCAATTTCTTGTTGAATACGCCGAATTTCATTACGTAATTGGACGCGCAATTTAGCATCCAAATTGGATAATGGTTCATCCAATAATAATAATTGTGGCTCAATGACTAAGGCACGTGCCAAAGCCACACGCTGACGCTGTCCTCCAGAAAGATCTTGTGGATAGCGATCCGCTAGATCGGACAAACCTACTAGTTTTAAGATACGGTCTACTTTTTCTTTTTGCTGAGTCGCATTTTCTTTTCTTAATTTTAGCCCATAAGCAATATTTTCTCTGACTGACATATGTGGAAATAAGGCATAAGATTGAAAGACCATTCCAAAATTCCGCTGATGAACCGGTGTTTTTATCAAATTTTTACCAGCGACACAAATCTCACCCGATTGAGCAGGAACTAACCCTGCCAGGGTTCTCAATGTCGTCGTCTTACCACAACCAGATGGCCCCAATAAGGATACCAATTCTCCTTTTTCAATGTTTAAATTAAAATCTTGTAAAATCATCTGTTGCTTATTATAAGCCACTGATAAATTATTTAATTCTATAAATGACATAGATACATCCCTTCTACATAACCTTGGAGAGTCCCAATGTTTTTTCGATTAAGATCATGATCACAACTGTTAAGGCCATTAATAAAACCGATATTGCCGATACTGTAGGATCATAATTATACTCAATATATCCCATCAATTGGGTCGGCAATAAAGTCACCCCTGGTCCGGATAAAAATTGTGATACTGGAATATTATTGAAAGAATTAATAAAGGCTAACATAAAACTCGCGAAAATTCCTGAACGAATATTCGGTAATATAATTTCAATAAAAGTTCTTATTTTACTGGCACCTAGTGTCCAAGCTGCTTCTTCCATTGAAAAATCTAACTGATCTAAATTTGATCCCACCACTCGAATCACATAAGGTAAACTAATCAAAAAATGCCCTAAAAATAAGCCAAGCAAAAGATCCAGCTGACATTGGATCACAATAAATTTAAAGAGTGAAAAACCGACGACGATGCCGGGAATTAAGGTAGGCGATAAAAAGAAATCTCGAATCGCTGACTTAAAGGGATATTGATGTCTAGCTAGTGAATAAGCTGCAGGGACGCCTACCAAAATAGCTGCTAGGGTTGCGGATAAGGCAATCCAAAGACTCAATAAAAAACTATCCATAAAAGATTGGTTTGAAAAAGCATTGACATACCATTTTAAGGAAAACCCTTCAATGGGAAATTGAATCGCTGCATTCTCTCCAAAAGAACTTACAATCATAATAAAAAGAGGAGCAAATAGAAAGAATAGAACACTGTATGCCACTACTGTCAAGGCAGATAGTCGCTTCATTAAATCGTCCCCCTTTTATCAAGCTGACGCGCCATGGCATTTAAAGCCTTCATGACGATAATCGTTACAACAATCATTAATAAGGCAATGACCCCAGCTAACTGCCAATCTCCTAAGGTCATCGCATTTTGGTAAAGAAAAGTAGACATTAACATGTTTTCATTCCCTCCCAATAATTGGGGAGTTGTATAGGCTGTCAAGGTCCCTGTAAATACAAGGATTGATCCAACAATAATTCCAGGCAGCGTTAAGGGAAAAATAACGTCCCCAAAAGAACGGATAGGACTCGCCCCTAAACTACGACTCGCTTCAATAATTTCAGGGTTAATGGTTTCAATCACACCGACTAGTGTAATAATCATCAGCGGTAAGAAGAGATACAAGGAACCGATCACAATGGCAGATTCTGTATATAAAAGCTTAATGGGTTCATTTACCCAATGTAATGATGCTAAGAGTTGATTAATCAAGCCATTTCGTCCCAAAATCGTTATCCAAGCGAAAGAGCGAACCACCGAATTGATAAGCAATGGAAATAGAACAAGTCCCATTAATAGAGACCGAACTTTTGCCGAGCAATTCGCCATATAGTAAGCTGTAGGTAAGCCTAACAAGGCTGCTAAGAAAGTGACTAAGCTAGCTAATTTTAGAGTCCGCCAAAAAACACTTCGATTAAAACTGTTGGCAAAAAATTCACCATAAGCGGATAAACTAAATCCATCCGGCATGATTGTTGGATAGAGAATAGACAATAAGGGAAAAATTAAAAATAAGAGCAGAATCACTACGCCCGGTAAGATCCATAAATACTGATGCTTTTGCTTCATAAGTGCCTCCTAACTAATACAAAGCCAATTATAGCATCCCCCTACCCTCGAACAAGCAAAAGTCAATAAATCTTCCAATTAGAAAAGTGAATGTTCGGAAAAATATTTATATTCAAAGTCATTAAAGATAAAAGAGGCTGTGACACAAGTCTCAAAAATACC
>NZ_KV802399.1:0-24276 GCF_001810675.1 Facklamia sp. HMSC062C11
ATCTTTCTCGAACACTCTTTGAGTGTTTCGAAAGCTCACTTACCGCTGCGGCGCTAAACGCAATTGTTCACACTCTCTTTAAAATGTGCTCCAAAAGTCAGAGCCTAGACTCTAAGCTAAAACTCTCAACATTTTCTTTGAAAATGTTCGTGTTTTTGCTTAGCTCTGCGGCTCTAAACGACTTTTGTCGCACTCTCTTGTTATTTCATGTTATGATTAAAGGGTAATGTTCAGGTTATGATTTGGTTGTTGTGTAAAGGGGTGTATTATGTCTTCAAGGAAGATATTGTTGATTGATGGTTCGAGTTTGGCTTTTCGAGCTTTTTATTCGATTTTAGATATTGATCGTTTTACCAATCGACAAGGATTACATACGAATGCGATTTATTCTTTTAAGCGGATGTTGGATAATGTTTTGGCGGAGTTTGAGCCGAGTCATGTCTTGGTGGCTTTTGATAAGAGTCCGAATACGATTCGTAAGGAGAAGTTCGACCAGTATAAGGGGGGACGGTCTAAGACGCCGGCGGAATTTACCGAGCAAATGCCTTATTTTGCACCGCTCTTAGAGGGGTATGGGATTCGTCACTATGCCATGGATTATTATGAAGCGGATGATATTATCGGGACGCTGTCACGTTTGGCGGATCCTAAGGATCAGGTGGTCGTCTTATCAGGCGATAAGGACTTGACTCAGTTAGCTAGCGACCAGGTCACAGTCTATATTACGCGTAAGGGTGTGTCGGACCTAGTGGTCTACTCACCAGCCACCATTCAGGAAAAATGGGGGATTCGTCCGGAACAAATCATTGATATGAAGGGTCTGATGGGGGATAGTTCAGATAATTATCCTGGCATTACTCGAGTGGGTGAAAAGACGGCCCTCAAGTTGCTCCATCAATTCGGTTCGGTGGAGGGGCTCTATGAATCCCTGGATCAGTTAAAGGCCTCTAAGCTCAAGGAGAATATTATCAAGGACAAGGACCAGGCCTTCTTATCCAAAGACCTAGCCCGGATCCTCTTGGATGTTCCCTTGGAGATTGATCTAGCAGATATCGAACGAGGTGAGATGGATACTCAGGCCTTGAATGATCTCTACCGTCAGTTGGATTTCCAATCCTTTTTACAAGAATTGGATGCTAAGTCGGTGCTGGATGACCCATCGTCCAGTCTGGCGGACTTTGACTTGTTGGTGTTGGATGATCAAGCAGACTTTGACACTTTGACTTGGCCGGACAGGGCGATTTACCATACCGAGCAATTGGACGAAAATTATCACTTTGCCAAGGTCGAAGCGGTCTGTTGGGCAGACCCCGAGGCCAAAAAAGCCTATTTTACTTCGGCGAACCTTGCTTTTGCTAATCCTGCCTTTAAAGCCTGGTTGGAAGAGCCATCCAAGTTAAAGGATTGCTTGGACTTTAAGAAGGAAGCGGTGATTGCGGCCCGTTATGGAGTCGATATTGCTGGAATGGGGGAGGATATCTCCATTATGGCCTATCTGGTGGATACCCTGCAGACCCATGAGTTGGCGGACTTGTGCCAAGCCTTTGGACTGGGGCAAGTGATCCCTTACGATGTGGAAGTCTACGGTAAAGGGGTTAAGAAGGCAGTTCCAGAAGATGAAGCGGTTTTTCAGGGTCATCTGGTCTTGAAGCTGCAATGCCTTCATGCCTTGATGGAGCCCTTGTTGGCCAAGTTGGAAGAGCTGGATATGGTGGATTTGTACCGCGAGATGGAACAACCGCTAGCCCAATGCTTAGCCAAGATGGAGATTACGGGGATTAAGGTCAACCAAGAGGTCTTAGAAGCCAAGAATCAAGAGGTGCTAGCTCGTCTAGCCCAAATGGAGAAATCGATCTATGATCTAGCCGGTCACTCCTTTAATGTGAATTCGCCCAAGCAGTTGGGCCAGGTCCTATTCGAGGAATTGAAGTTGCCAGTCATTAAGAAGACCAAGACGGGTTATTCGACGGCTGCCGATGTCTTGGAAAAGCTGGTTCAGGTCCATCCGATTATTCAAGCCATTCTGGATTACCGGCAAATTGCCAAATTACAGTCCACCTACCTGGCAGGCTTGCAGCCCTTTATCAAGGAGGATGGTAAGATTCATACCCGCTATACTCAAACCCTGACCCAAACAGGGCGCCTGTCTTCTACCGACCCTAATCTACAAAATATTCCGATTCGTATTGAAGAAGGACGTTTGGTGCGGGCGGCCTTCGTGCCTAGTCAGCCAGGCTGGCAGATGCTGGGGGCGGACTATTCGCAAATCGAGCTACGGGTCTTGGCGCATATATCGGGTGACGAGCATATGAAGCGGGCTTTCCAAAATGGGGAAGATATTCACTCAGCGACAGCCAGACGGGTCTTCCAATTGGACGAAGACCAGGAAGTGGACGCCGACCATCGTCGTCAAGCCAAGGCGGTTAACTTTGGGATTGTGTATGGGATTTCTGATTATGGTCTGTCCCAGAACTTGAATATCTCAAGGCAGGCGGCCAAGACCTTTATTGACCGGTATTTTGAAGAGTTCCCTAAGATTCGCCAGTATATGGATGAGATTGTCGAGCAAGCTAAAAGCGATGGCTATGTCTCCACCCTCTTTCATCGTCGGCGCTATCTACCGGATATCCATGCCAAGAATTTTAATCTGCGGTCCTTTGCTGAACGAACAGCCATGAACTCGCCCATCCAAGGGACGGCTGCGGATATTATTAAGCTAGCCATGGTTCGCCTACAAGCTCGCTTGGAAGAAGAGGGGCTCTCTTCCCGTCTCCTCTTACAGATCCATGACGAATTAATCTTAGAAGGTCCTAAGGAAGAGATGCCTCAACTTCAGAAACTAGTCGTTGAAGTCATGGAATCGGCCGCTGATCTATCTGTTCCCCTCAAGGTCGATGACCATATCGGGGACAATTGGTATGACCTCAAGTAAGACCTAGATGGGTCTGACAATCTTAACTTAGAATTTAAGTCAATTTTAAAAGCTGTGATCCCTCTGGGGTCACGGCTTTTTTGGTTATGGTGGGGTAGAGAGAAAGCTTTATTAAGGACGATTTATTCATAGGAGTTTAGCGGTTCAAAATTCATACTGGCTTTTCTGATTGTTCGGGTCTATAATTAACCAAAACCGCCTCATCAAGGCCTTGTTGCTTGATGAATCCTTGCTCTAGAAAGGAACTTTTTATGTATCGTTATTTAGTGAATCCCCAACTTGATTTTGATCAAGTCCTAGCCTTGTATCAAGCGGTAGGCTGGACCAATTATACCGATCAGCCCGATCGCTTGCGTCAGGGATTGGATCAAAGCCTTTATGTTCTAGCCTGTATGGATCAAGACCGCTTGGTTGGACTGCTACGTTGTGTAGGAGACGGGGCGACCATTATTTTTATCCAGGATATTCTGGTTCTGCCCGATTATCAACGGCAGGGGATTGGTACCGAGCTCTTGTCCCAGACTCTAGCGACTTATTCAAAGGTCTATCAGATGCATCTATGTACGGATGATACCGCCAAGACGCGGGCTTTTTATGAGTCCATGGGCTTTGTCGACCTGAATGATTGGCAGTGTTTGACTTATACCTATGCCCCTGAAAATAACCAGTAAGCCATCAAGACCCGTGAGCTCAGCGGGTCTTTTTGTTATACTAAGAGCGATCAACTTAGAATGAATGAGGGAAGAAAATGATAAGTAAGCAAACTGATAACCGTTTTGCACGGATTCGATTATTGATGGGACAAGCTGGTTTAGACCAGCTAGAAAAGGCGCGGGTCCTCGTCTTAGGAATCGGGGGTGTGGGATCCAATTGTGCAGAGGCGCTCGCTCGTGGGGGTGTCGGCAACTTAATCTTGTTGGACCAGGACGTGGTGGATATCACTAACATTAACCGCCAAGCTGTGGCCTATAGTTCAACCGTGGGGCGACCCAAGGTGGCGGTCATGACGGATATCATCCAGGAGATTAATCCAGCCTGTCAGGTCACCGCCGTTCAAGTCGCCTTGACTCGGGAGACAGTGGCCGACCAATTGGCAGCCCTGCCTCGTCCCGACTATGTGATTGACTGTATCGACCATGTATCCAGCAAGGTTGCCATCGCCCAGTGGTGCCAAGCTCAAGGTCTGCCTCTTTTGGCAGCCATGGGGGCAGGAAATAAGTTGGATCCTCAGCATCTGCGCTTTGCCGATATCTACGACACTTATAATTGCCCACTGTCCCGCGCCTTGCGTGCCAAGTACCGACAAGCCGGTATTGAAAAATTGACCGTCATCTTCTCGGATGAATTACCGGTCAAGATTCAAGATCCAGCCTCTTCGGCCAAGGAACATACTCTAGGCACCATGTCCTATATGCCGCCGATTATGGGGATGATGATGGCTGGTAAGGTGATCCGGCAGATTCTCAATTTGGATGCTTCTCAAGGGGGCCGTGGCTAATGGTTCTTCTAGATAGCCACTATCATCTGGACTACTTGCAAGACCTTACTCAGCGTCAAGCCTTTATTGACCAAGTCTACCGGCAAGGGATCGGTTTGGTCGCTCAAACCGTTCTCCCTTCTCAATTTCCAGCCCTCGTCCAGTCTTTAGCGGGTGCCAGTTCAGCAGTCCAAGCCTCGCTGGGTTTTCATCCTTGGTGGATCCAGAGTGAGGCACAAGCTCAAGAAGAGCTGGCGACTTTTGATGATTTGCTTTCGACGAGGCGCCAGGTCCTTATTGGGGAGATTGGCCTGGACTATGCCCCTAAGCGGCTGGACCAAGCACCGAAGGACCTGCAGTTAGCGGTCTTGAAGCAGATCTTGCTGGCGATCAAGTACTCGGATCGTCCCGCTGTTTTATCCGTTCATACCGTGCGTTCGGCTAGTGATTTCTTAGACTTACTTGATCAAGTCGACCTGGATGGAAGGGTTCACCGGGTCATTCTCCATCGTTTTAATGGGACCAGTGATGAATTGACCCGACATATTCGCCGTGGAGGTTATTTGTCCGTTCACCCCAGTCATTTTACCCGTAAAAAAGGTCGTGCCTACTTAAGGCAAGTCCCAGCAGACCGCCTGCTCTTGGAGACAGATGCCCCGACAGCAGCGATTAGTCTAGCTAGTGACCAGGAATTAGACCGCTTGGTGCAAGCAGAAGTTCACAGCTTGGAAGAGATCGTGACGGCTTTAGGCGATCTCAGACAGACCGATATGCGGGCACAGATTCAAGCCAACCAAGTCGAGGTTTACGGGGACGTTTGGCCTGCTATAGAATAGGAGCTAAAATGATGAAATCATCCAATGATCTCAATCAAATTCAAACAATTGCCCAATTAGAGGCCTTACCAGCGATTCAGGCCATCAGGGCTCGTTTTGAGGCGCATCATCAAAGGCATGAAAGTATTAGCTGGGGAGACCTGGCCATTTATTTAATCCAACACCTGGACCAGCTGGCCGTCCTCTTGCGAATGGAGGACACGGGGGGAGAAGTGGACTTGATCGCCCATGACCAACTTCCTTTTGTCGGACCGATTTTTCTGGACTGCTACCAAAAAGCCCCTAAAGAACGGGAGAGTCTCTGTTATGACCAGGCAGCACGTCTGGGTCGTAAGAAGTTTCCGCCGGCTTCATCGGTGCTGGAAGAGCTAGCCCATTTGGGGTCGGACTTATTGACCCCCGACCAATATCTGGCCATCCAAGCCCACTTTCCTCTGGATGAAAAGGGGTCTAGTTGGTTATTAACTCCGCCGGCCATTCGTGAGCTAGGGGGTGCTTTATTTGGAGACTACCGCTATCAAACCAGCTTTATCTACCATAATGGAGCTGAATCCTACTATAAAGGTCGTGGTTTCCGGACTTATTTATTGTTGACGGACTGGCCTAAGTCTTAGCCTGGCTTTCTTTTAGTGGGGGGTCATGCTATGATGGTCCTAGGATAATAAAAGGTGGGATGACGTGGCGATTGAGATTCTCTATGAGGATAATCATGTATTAGTCGTCAACAAGCCGGTTAACTGCTTATCTCAAGGAGATCGATCAGGCGACTTGGACCTATTGACACAGTTGAAACAAATGATTAAAGTGCGTGACCATAAACCGGGGCAGGTCTACTTGGGGCTGGTTCACCGCTTAGATCGACCGGTGGGTGGAGTTATGGTCTTTGCCAAGACCTCTAAGGCGGCTGGCCGCTTAGCTAAGCAGCTTCAGTCGCAAAAGCTTGACCGACTATACTGGGCGGTCGTTGAAGGGGATCCAGGGGTGAGTGGTCAGTTGGACCATTATCTCTACAAGGACCAGCGCAAGAATCAGGTCTATGCGGTGGATGCCAAGCACCCCAAGGGTAAGAAGGCCCGCTTGACCTATCAGCGTCTAGCCCAAAGTCAGGGTCGAAGTCTGGTTCAAGTCCGCCTACATACTGGGCGGTCGCATCAGATTCGGGTTCAATTCAAAACAGCGGGCCACCCTTTGTGGGGTGATCAAAAATACAATCCAAAAGCCCAACCGGGGCAGCAGATTGCCCTATGGGCTTATCAGTTACAATTTAACCATCCTACTCGAAAAGAGCCAGTGGCGATCACTTGTCGGCCACCCTCAAGCTCGATTTGGCAGGATTTCCAAGCTTTGATCAGTCAGTAGAAAGGAGCGGCTTCATGTACGATAAACAAGCCATTTATGATTTATTAAAAGAAAAAGGGATTTGGTATGATGTGGTAGAGCACCCAGCTGTTTTTGATATGGAGGCACTGGGAGAATTGGACTTGCCTCATGCGGAATATAATGCTAAGAATCTCTTTGTCCGCGATGATAAAAAAAGAAACTATTATCTTATTACAGTACGAGGTGAAAAGCGGGTTGACCTCAAGGACTTCCGCAAGAAGCAGGAGACTCGTCGTCTCTCCTTTGCATCACCGGAAGACATGGAAGCTCTCTTAGGACTCACCCCTGGTTCGGTGTCGCCCTTAGGCCTCTTGAATGACCGGGAACATCGGGTTCATTATTATTTGGACCAGGACTTAGCCGGTGAGGAAGCCTTAGTGGGGATGCATCCCAATGAGAATACCGCTTCGATCTGGTTGAAACCAGCAGACCTCATTGCCTTGATCCAAGAACATGGCAACGAGGTTACTGTGGTTGAGATTTAGGGAGCTCCTTAACATATAGAAGAGAAACTACCAAGAAAGCAAGCCAATCGAAAAGGCTTGCTTTTTTATGTGCTTTCATTAATGTCTTAGCAAGTGAATCATAAAGAATGAATGGCGTCTTCCGGAATAGTAAATAAAACCAAGGATGATTCAATGAAAGTTCAAATTGCTTGTGATCATTATCTGGGTTAATAGATTATTGAATGCTTCATCAGCAATAAGACTACTCACTTACTTTCAAAGAACGAATTTTTCGATGAGAGGATTTGATACAAAAGATCATTTGAGGGACAGCCAATCTGAAAGAGATTTATTAATGAGAGATCGATTGAATGAAAGCGGATATCATTGCGTTTTTGCGTGTGTTTGTATTGGAATTCGCTTTTATAATAAGAAAAATAGCATGAATTATTAACTTTTTTAATAAAATGTTGGAGCGCTAACATCTTTTTGGCCGAAGCTATGGTTTAATTAGGGTGTCAAATAAATGACTCAACCTTACAAGCTTACAAAAAAATTAATCGGCCGATTAATCGACGAAGATAGAGTAGGGTGTTGAAAGTATGTTCGACTTGTCGCTAACGAATAAATTTCTAGGAGGAAATGAAATGACTGAAAAGCAAAATCCAGAATTTAAATATGTTGATGAGTACGGTTTCGATGAAGCACGATTAAAAGAAGCCTTTGAAGAGGCACGTAAGATCTATAAAGAGCGTGGCTTCATGCGCGAAATGGGTGTTGGTAAAGCACCAGCCATTACAACTGTTGACATGGCTAGAGCTTGGATGACAGAAGGTCACCCATTCACTTGTGACCACTCTGAAGAAGTTTGTGCCAATGCCTTAAAAGTATTAAATGCTGGACGTAAAGCAGGGGTTCCAATCTTCCATACGACAACAGGATATTGGGGAGAAAAACAATGGGATCTTCCACGTTGGGATGAAAAGATTCCGATGCATACTTTAGATATTGATGATGAATATTGGATGGCGATCGATCCAAAATTAGATCCACAACCTGAAGAACCAGTAATCCACAAAAAATATGCATCTAACTTCTTTGGAACACACTTAGCACAAACCTTGAACTTCTTAGGGGTAGATACCTTAATCGTTATGGGTGCCACTTCATGTGCATGTGTTCGCCATACAGTAATGGACTCAACGGGATATGGCTTCAAGACCTTAGTTCCTCGAGGAACAGTCGGCGACCGGGTTCCAGGGGTTATCGAATGGAACATGTTCGACATGGAAGCGAAGTTCTGTGATGTTTGGGAAGTTGACGAAGTTGTTAAGTATCTAGAAGGTATTGACAATTCCGTTTACCGTAAGCACGAACGTAAACTTGATAAATAATTAAGTATTTTATCGAATAAATATTAGTAAAATATAAACCCGTCAAGTCCAGTTAATCTAGACTGGCGGGTTTTCATCATTAGTAAGTAGCTAGCTTGAGACAAGGAGGGAAATAATGGGACTATTAATTAAGAATGGGACGATCGTCTCTTCAACAGCTGAGTATCAAGCGGATCTATTAATAGAAGACGAAAAAATCAAAGAAATAGCCGTCAATATTCCAGAAGGCGACCATGAGGTGGTGGATGCAGCAGGTAAGTATATCTTCCCAGGGGGCGTCGATGAGCACGTGCATATGGGACCTTTTGATTCATATGGTTTTGAGACCTCACATGCTGCCTTAGTAGGTGGAACAACGACGATCGTTGATTTTGCGCCACAAGATCAAGGAGATACGGTGATCAATTCATTCCACCGGCATAAGGATGAAAAAGCCAAGGGAATTGCCTCACCGGACTTCTCCTTCCATGGTATGGTTATGGACACGTCCGAAGCCTTATTGGATGAGATTCCAAAGATGGTTGAAAATGGCATTGTTAACTTAAAATTCTTTATGGCTTATAATGGGACACCTTTCCATGTGGAAGATGACCTCATTTTTAAGGCCATGCAGATATGTAAAGATTATGGAATTACGCCTTGGGTTCACTGTGAGAATGGGGACATGATCGAAGTTCTCAAGGAAGAAGCCGTTAAGAATGGTGTCACAAAACCGATCGGCCACTATCTATCTTCACCACCAACGGTGGAAGATGAGGCGGTGCAACGTCTAATCTACCTAGCTAAGTTAGCTGATTGCCCAGTCTTTATTGTTCATAATACGACGGAAGGAGCCTGCGAAAATATCAAACGTGCCCAAGATCAGGGTCAACCGGTCTATGGTGAGACGTGTACCCACTATCTCACGATCGATACTTCCTTCTTAGAAAAGGAAAACTTCGAAGGGGCCAAATGGGTTTGCGGTCCAGCTATCCGGCCTAAAGAGCACTTAGAAGCTGTTTGGAAAGCGGTTAAGGATGGTACCTTAATGGGAATTGGATCGGACCACGCTGCTTGTGTGGGTGGTTTTGAGAAGGCTAAGAAACGCGGTATCGATGACTTTACTAAGATTCCAAATGGGGTTCCAGGTATGCAAGATCGCTTGAATATGGTCTGGACCCAAGGGGTAGAAAAAGGACGGATCAACCGTCAAGACTTTGTTCGTCTATGTATGGAAAATCCAGCCAAGGTCTGTGGTATCTATCCTCAAAAAGGTGCCTTATTGCCAGGTTCGGATGCGGATGTCTTGATCTGGGATCCGAACTATGAAGGAACGATTTCTGTTGAGAATTCCTATGAAGGAACTGACTACAATACCTTTGAAGGTTTCCCTCAAAAAGGGATTGCGGATAAGGTCTTCCTTCGCGGACATCTGATGGCAGAACGTGGTAAGTTAGTCGGCGAGAAAGGCCAGGGGCAATATGTTAAGCCACAGCCTTATACCGTATGTTACAGTAATTATCATCAAAAAAAGGCGGAATAAAAAACGTCCTGACCTATTAGGGTCTACAGTTTAATAGCTTTACGGATAAAAAAGACTGGTAGTAATGTCATAAAAATAGGCCAACCATCGTATGTAGGGTTTATTTGGATGTCTCACGTTCTTTTTTAAGAATGTGAGGCATTTTTTATAAAAGGGGTCTTACCTAGAAAGAGTGAGTAGGCATGGAATATCTCATTGTCAGCAATAATGCATTCGTCAAAGCACAATATCAGTCTCTTCAATTTGTTGAGGGAGATTTTTACCAGGTTTTAATCGCGGCAAGAGATCGAATTCATCGAGGTTGGCGCTTGGTATCGCACCCACTGCCTGCGTCGATTCGAATGATGTATTCTCCGATACGGTCAATTATCCTGGCCAAGGAGTCTCATTCGAGTGCGACTTTATTGATCGAGCAGTCTATCGATTCCTACCTACGGACCATGGGGCAACGACAACCAGATTATCGTAATTTGGCCGACTATCAGACGATTGATTTCGAATTACTGCAAGCTTGCATAGCAGACTTAACAACAAATATCGAGTAAAGGGGGTCCTAATGTGAGATTAGAAATGCAAAAAATTCGAATTGACGCCATTGATTTTGGCGACCAGACGTGCATACAAGACCATCGATTGATCATCAATGAGGCCGAGATGTTAGCCTTTATTGAAGGAATAGAAAATGTTAAAAAAGCCAGCATTGCCTTGGCAAGGCCCGGCGAAAAAAAACGGATTATTCCCGTGAAAGACGTCATCGAACCGCGTTATCGCGTTGACCGAGGGAATCAATTTCCAGGAGTGACTGGAGATATTGAGCAGCTCGGTGACGGTATCACTAAAAAGATGCAGGGGGTAGCCGTTGTCACGGTAGGGGATATTGTTGGTTTTCAAGAAGGAATTATTGATATGTGGGGCGAAGGGGCCAAGTGGACACCTTTCTCGCAGACCTTGAATGTGGTGGTTGATATTACCCCGGTTGAGGGCTTGGAACCCCATGAACATGAGGCGACTTGCCGGATGGTCGGACTTAAAGCCAGTGAATACCTTGGCGAAGCTCTGGCTGATCTGACAGCGGATGAGACGGAGGTCTATGAGATTGAAGATGTGAAGACCAGTCTTGAAAAATATCCAGATCTTCCACGAGTTGCCTATGCAGAAATGCTAATTGCTCAAGGATTGTTGCATGATGGTTATATCTATGGGGTTGATGTCAAGCAGATTCTACCGACCTTATTGAATCCATTGGAAGAGCTCGATGGTGCCGTCATCTCGGGAAACTGTGTCGCGGCCTGTGATAAGATCACAACCTATCAACATCAAAACAATGCAGTTATTTTAGAACTCTTGAAGCTTCACGGAAAAGAGCTGAACTTTGTGGCTTCAATCATGGTGCCGGAATTAACCATTCTCGATGGTAAGTTCCGTACAACTGACTATACGGTCAAGCTTTGTCAAATGTTGGGCGTCGATGGCGTGATTGTATCGGAAGAAGGCTATGGAAACCCAGACTCAGATTTAGTCATGATTGCCCAAGGTTTGGAGCAGTCTGGTATTAAAGCGGTCTTAATCACCGATGAATGTTCGGGATGGGACGGAGATTCACAACCTCTGGCGGATGCCAAGGAAGAGGCTAAGGCGGTAGTTTCCACTGGAAACGTGTCTCACTTGGTGCATTTAGAGCCAGCCGACCAGGTCTTGGGTGATGCCAAGGCTATTGCCAACCTATCAGGAGGCTGGGAGGGCAGCTTGGATGATCAGGGACGGATTACTTGTGAATTAAATGCCATTATTGGATCAACCTCTGA
Organism: Facklamia sp. HMSC062C11; assembly: GCF_001810675.1. Taxonomy (NCBI): domain Bacteria; kingdom Bacillati; phylum Bacillota; class Bacilli; order Lactobacillales; family Aerococcaceae; genus Facklamia; species Facklamia sp. HMSC062C11. The sequence goes on from NZ_KV802399.1 coordinate 11,793, forward strand.
AATTGGTTACCACAACCTAGCCGTGGAATTACATTAGGAAGGGGGAGGCAGATTCATGAAAAAAATACTTTATTATGTGAACCAGTTCTTTGGCCAAATCGGAGGCGAAGATAAGGCTGATATTGAACCCCGCCTAGTGGAGGGACCGGTGGGTCCGGCTCTCGCTTTTAATAACCTCGTTCAAGGAGGAGAAGTGACCTATACCTTGATTTGTGGGGATAACTATTTCAATGAGAACTTGGAATTAGCTCAACAATTTGTGATGGAGGCTTATGACCAGATCAAGCCAGACTTGGTGGTAGCAGGACCTGCCTTTAATGCGGGACGTTATGGGATGGCTTGTGCGGGGGTAGTGAATACCCTGAAGGATAAGACTACTGTCTTAACTGGGATGTATCATGAGAACCCAGCGGTTGAACAATGTCGCACTCACGCCTATATTATTCCGACTGGAGACTCGGCCGCAGACATGCGTAAGGCTATGCCGAAGATGGTCGAATTAGCTAATAAGCTATTGGCAGGTCAGGAGGTCTCTGCCGAGGAAGATGGCTTCATGGTACAAGGTCGTCGTTTGACGGTCATTTCCGATAAGATCGGGGCCTTGCGGGCGACGGAGATGTTGCTTAAACGCTTAAAAGGGCAAGACTTCGAAACCGAATTACCCATGCCAGAATTCGACTATGTGGATGCTGCCCTACCGATTTCTGATATGGCAAATGCCACAATTGCTTTAGTGACAACAGGGGGGATTGTACCTGAGGGGAACCCTGACCACCTTCAGTCCGCTTCTGCTCAAAAGTGGGTGAAGTATGATATCTCTGACCTAAAAGAGTTAGCGGGTCGCTTCGTGACCATTCACGGTGGATTTGATCCCGTCTATGCCAATGAAAAGGCAGACCGGGTGGCTCCATTGGATGAATTAACTCGGCTTAAAGAAAAAGGAATCATCGGTGATATTTACCCTTATTTCTATTCAACAACCGGGACAGGAACCTCTGTCGGTAACTCAGAGACCTTCGGCCGGGAGATTGGTCAAGAATTGGCTGATGCTAAGGTAGACGGCGTTATTCTAACCTCTACTTGAGGGACCTGTACACGTTGCGGAGCAACAATGGTCAAAGAAATTGAACGCTATGGTATTCCAATTGTGCATATGGCGACGATTACAACGATTTCTGAATCAGTCGGAGCCAATCGGATCGTTCCAACGGTTGCCATTCCTTATCCTGTCGGTAATCCAGACCTGGCTGACAAGGAAGATGTCGTACGGGATGAATTAGTCGACCGCGCCATCCGAGCGTTGAAGACGGAAGTCGCATCGCCGACAGTCTTTAAAAAGGAATAAAGATATTAAAGTAACCAACAAGCAGAGGCGATTAGCTCTGCTTGTTTTTTATGCTAATGGCGATAAAGCTTTGTCAAAACTATTCTTTTTTGTAAGGGCATACAAAATACTTCGAGTATGTTACACTAAATATAGTTAGAAAAGAGAAATTATTTTCATGATTAGAAAAGCCGTGACGAACGCTGTGTGCTTTTAAAAAGAATGGAGGCTATAAAATATGAAACCGTTACAGCATCCGAAATTGTTAGACTTGGAGTTTTTTCAGGGGATTGATGAGGAAACGATGGAAGCGATTGACCAATTACCCATTCGTATTAAAACCTTTGAAAGCGGGGAAATCGTTAATCTTTTTGGTGACTGCTTGGAATATATTTATATTATTATCGAAGGCTGTCTTAAGACCAATGAATATCTGATGAGTGGTAAAGAAGTGGTCTCATCCTATTATTTTGCCAAAGATGCCTTTCCTTTTTATTTAGTTTATGGCGGAAGACAGACTTATCCTTATAATGTTTGTTGTCATAAAAAAGCCAAGGTCTATGCCCTGCCTATTCAAGGCTTCAAAGAGATTATTGCCAAAGATGTTAAGTTGATGGAGAATATATTGGTCTTTGTATCTAAGTATTGTGTGAAGAACAAGATGGTGATCCAGGCAGCCTCCTATCCCAAGGTGTCGCAGCGCTTGGCATTTTGGTTATTGGCTTCAGCAGATTGCCAGGGAGACTACCAAATTCCAGGCACACAGCAGTTATTTGCCGATCGGCTTTTAGTGAATCGCTCTTCCTTGAATCAAGAGATTAAGAACTTTGAAGGCTTGGGCTATATTCGGAAAAAAGGTCGCAGCGTCCACCTGAATGATCGATCGGCATTGGAGGCCCTGATTCAAGAACAGTAAAGCCCCTCTTTTAAAAGCGCTTTAGATCGTGGTATACTAGAGGCAGTTATTCAATCACAGTCAAGAAAGGAAGTTTGTATGAAGAAACGAATTGAAAATTTTGCCCGTTTAGCGGTAGAATACGGGGTTAATGTACAGGAAGGCGAAGATGTTTTAATCACGACGCCAGTGGAAAGTCCAGAATTAGCGCGTTTAATCACCAAGGCAGCCTACGAAAAAGGGGCACGTAAGGTAGCGATTAATTGGGTGGACGACTATGTGACTCGTTGCAATTATGAATATCAAGCCCAAGAGACCTTGAACGAAGTGGCGGATTGGGAAGTAGCTAAGATGCAATACCAGATTGCTGACAAGCGGTCTAACCGAATCTCCATCTATGCGGAAGATCCTGACCTTTTATCGGGGCTTGACCAAGCCAAGATCTCAGAGGCGGTTCGTAATCGGTCTTTGAAGATGAAGGATTTTGTTAAATATACCATGAATGATATCGTATCCTGGTTGGTGATCTCGGTGCCAACCTTGAAGTGGGCTCATAAGATTTTCCCAGATCTTAGTCCTGAAGCAGCCTATGACAAGTTATGGGAAGTGATTCTTGATGTTTGTCGGGTATCGGAATCTTGGGAAGATACCAAGGCCAATTGGGATCAACACATTAAGACACTGAATGAAAAAGCCCACTTCCTCAATGAGCAACAATTTGAGGAAGTTCACTATCAAGCCAGCAATGGAACGGACTTACGAGTGAAGTTACCTAAGAATCACTTATGGATGTCTGCCGGTTCTTCCAATGCCAAGGGAGATCATTTCATTCCGAACATGCCAACCGAAGAAGTCTTTACCGCTCCTCAATATGATGGAGTTAATGGCCGTTTAGTAGCTTCCAAGCCGTTAGTTTATAACGGGGTTGTCATCAATCACTTTGAATTTACCTTCAAAGACGGTAAGGTGGTTGACTTTAAGGCTCAAGAAGGTTACGACACCCTCGCTGAAATGTTGGAAAGCGATCCAGGTGCTCGCTTCTTAGGAGAAATTGCCTTAGTGCCTTACGATTCACCGATTTCTAATTCTAATATTTTGTTCTATAATACACTCTTTGATGAGAATGCTTCTTGCCATTTTGCCCTAGGTAAGGCCTATCCAACCTGTGTTGAGGGTGGTACTGATCTAGAAGACGATCAAGTTCATCAAGCAGGTCTAAACGATTCCTTGATCCACGAAGACTTCATGGTCGGAACCGCTGATTTAAACATTACCGGCTACAAAAACGATCAAGCCTTCCAAATATTCAAAGAAGGAAACTGGGCATTTTAAAACAGAGTGCGAACAATTGCGGTTTGCGCCGCAGCGGTAAGTGAGCCTTCGAAACACTCAAAAGAGTGTTCGAGAAGGATCGCTTAACGTCCAGGAGCTGCAATTGCGAGCACGTTTTAATAGAGTGCGCCGATGAGCGGTTATCCCCTGAAGGCTAAGTAAGAAATCGTTCGGAGTGACATTAGTCACGCAGAGCGATTTTTGCTTAGACATAAGGGGATGCTCATCGAAGCACGTTTTGACAGAGTGCGAACAAAAGCGGTTACCTAACGGATGTAAGACTGTAAGTTGTTAAAGCAACAACAGTCTCAGCAATCCCCTGTAGCATTTTCAATGCTTACAGGTTTAAGTGCGTCCGCAAGCACATTTTGACAGAGTGCACTCGCACTAGTGATACATTGATCAAAAAAGACTACGACAGCTTTTTGTACCGACCTCCCAATCGTTAGATTTTTGGTCTAACTTTTGGGGGGCGGTACATTGGTCGTAGTCTTTTTAGTATCCCGTTAATTTTCAGGTTGGATTAGGGTTTGGAAGTGATCGATGAGTGATTGGGCTTGACCTTCCATGCGTCCACTCACTAATTGAGGAGACCCACCGCCCTTAATTGACGGGATTGAACTCTGGAGTGTCTTTAAAAGGTCTCGAGCTTTTCCTTGAGGGGACAAGAGGGCGAATTGTAGCTTGTCGGAGTCTTGATGATAGAGTAGGCAGTCTTGGTCGATGAATTTAACCAAGGCTTGGGAAAGTTGGCGTAAGTCCTGGCTTTCAGGGTCATTTAGGGCATAGACTGGTTGCTTTGTTTGGGCTAAGGCTTGGGCTTGATAGGAGATCACTTGAGCTTTAAGGTCAGCAGCTACTTTAGCGCTGGCTTTTTCCTTGTGAATGAGGTCTTGGACTGCTTGGTCTAATTGATCGACCGGTGCGTTGAGGATTTGGCTCAAGTGGTTGGCTTGTTGGTAGTAGGTCTCTAGGGCTTTTTCGGTGGCTTGGTTGAGGGTCAAGGAGACCTTGCTGCCACGGGAAGAGTTGCGAGCATTCAAGTGACAGTAGGAACCAATTTGACCGGTATGGTTGACGTGGAGGGTGGCACAGGGTTGACAGTCGACGTCACCAAAACGAACTAGCCGCAGGGTGTCATGGTGTTGGTAGTCAGGGTCTGGATAGTCGGCTCCCTTGATATAACGAATCTCACAAGGAATTTCCTGGCGGATAATCGCTTGCATGAAGGCCTGGCATTCGTCTAACAAGTCCGTCGAGAGATCCTTTTGATTGACTTCATACCAGAGGTGGTCGGGATCTGTACCAATGGCAATGAGCTCCAGTCCTTTTTGCCGGTAAAAACCATCAAGTAGATGGAAACTTGATTGAACGGCTGTATTGAACCAGCGTGTTTTGGGTTCAACTTCTAATTGGATGGGGTCTTCAAGCGGAGTTTGAACTTGGTGGTAGAGGGTGTCGCCGATGTATTTTAAGTCAAGGACAGGCTGTCCGTTGATCCAGCCACGATCACTTGGCATGCCTCCTTTTTCACCATAAAAAACGGTCGCTTCAAAAGCGTAGTAGTCATCTTTTTGATCAATGATGTGGGTCGTTAGGTTTAATTTGCTAAAATCGTCGTAATAAGGATTCATGATTGACCTCGCTTTCAGGGCTTTTGATCCCATTATAGCATAGATCTTGAGCCATAACTTGATCCTAAAGAGGGGCTTTTCTATAATAGAAAGGCAGGAGGGATGGAGATGGATCAACGATTACAAAAACAATTGGAATTTTGTTTGAAGTTGGATGAGGCTAAGAATATCTTACGGCAGACGCATTTAAGTCATCATGGCCGACGGGAAAATGATGCCGAACATGCTTGGCATATGGCGGTGATGGCTTATGTCTTGCGCCACTATGCCAACGAGCCAGTCGATGTTGGTAAGCTCTTAATCATGTGCTTGATTCATGATATTGTAGAGATTGAAGCGGGAGATACCTATGCTTATGATGAGGCTGGTAAGAAGACTCAAGCAGAGCGAGAAGCAGTGGCACGGGATAAGTTGTTCGGCATGTTACCAGCAGACCAAGCCGCAGAATTAGCTGGCTTATTTGATGAATTTGATGAAGGGAAAAGTCCGGAAGCGCACTTTGCGAATGCGATGGATAATCTCCAACCCTTGATCTTGAACCACTCAAATGGGGGTAAGGACTGGACTGATCATCAGGTGACATATGATCAGGTCTTTCAACGTCAATCTAGGACTGAAGCTGGATCTAAGGTGCTTTTTGATTATACCCAGCAAGTTTTGGATGACCATGTTAAGAAAGGTAACTTAAGAAAATAGATGCTTGATTGAGCAATCGAGAATAATGAAAAAGGACACCCAGTGGGGTGTCCTCTTTGTTTAGTTTCGTGTAGCAATTTAAAGTCTTGCTTCCGTTAGGTTAACGACTTTAGTCATACTCTATCAAAACGTGCTTCGATGAGCATCCCCTTATGTCTAAGCAAAAATCGCTCTGCATGACTCATGTCATTCCGCTCGATTTCTTACTTAGCCTACAGGGGATAAGCGCTCATCGTCGCACTCTATTTAAAACGTGCTCACAAAAGCTGGGTCTTGCCAATAAGCGATCCCCCTCGAGTGTTTTCCAAACACTTCGGGGGCTCACTTATTGCAGCGACCCAAAGCGCTTTTGTTCGCACTCTATTTTTCTTCGGGGAGGATGGTGTTGAAGGTGTCTCCGTGTTGGAGGTCGGCGTATTGGTAGCCGCGTTTGAACCAGGCTTGACGCTGTTTTGCAGATCCGTGGGTGAAGGAGTCTGGGACGACTCGGCCATAGGTTTCTTTTTGTAGGGTGTCATCACCGACCGCTTCAGCGGCTCCCATGGCTTCTTCTAGGTCGCCGGCATCGAGGAGTCCTTGTTCTTCGGCATAGCGAGCCCAAGCTCCAGCATAGTAATCTGCCTGGAGTTCTAAGCGGACCGACAGAGCCTTTTGCTGGCTGGAGCTGGCTCGGCGTGCGGCAGCCTGGTATTGATCCATGGTGCCGACGAGGGTTTGGATATGGTGACCCACTTCATGAGCCAGAACATAGGCCATGGCAAAGTCTCCCGGTGCCTTATATTTATATTGTAAATCCCGATAGAAAGAAAGGTCGATATAGACCGATCGGTCACCGGAACAGTAGAAAGGCCCCGCTTGGGCTGAGCCAAAGCCACAGCCTGAGGTTTGTACGGTATCGGTATAAAGAACCAACTTAGCAGGTCGGTAGTCAATGCCCGCTTTTTGGAGTTCTTCTTGCCAGAAATCTTCGGTTGACCCCAAAACAGCCGCTAGAAATTCTTTTTCCTCGGAACTTGCTTCCTTGGATTGGTTGATTTGTTGGCTGGCTGGGGGATAGGAGTTGGATGGGTTACTTGTTGGTCCCATCAAGAAATTGCCCCCTGAGAAAAAGAGGAAGGCAAGGATCAATAGGACGACCCATTTAGGTAAGCCTCGAGTGAGTAGCAGCAAGTTAAGTAAACTTCCTAAGCCACCGCCACCATAGCCTCGTCTGCCATAGCCTCGACCGGTCGGAATACGATTTCGTTGTCCGCGCCGATCCTCCACATTGTCGCTTCGTCGCAAATTATCCCATTTCATTTTGTTTTCCTCATTTCATCGTGTGTTCTTTCCTTCATTATAATGAAAATTCCGCTTAAAGAACAGTTAAAGGCTTAAACCAAAAAAGCGGCCCCTAGGCCGCAATAGAAGTTATTCTTGAGTGTTTTGAGGGTCTTCAGTGGCTTCCAGTGGGTAATCGGACTGGGTTGCCCATTCCATCAAGGATCCATCGTAGACCTTCACTTGGTCTTGCCCTAATTGGTTCAAGATATTACGAACGTAGGAGGCCGCTACCCCAAAACCGCAGTAGACAACGACTTCCTTATCTGGATTTAAGGCGTCGCTTTCAGCAAAGATTTCTTTTAATTGGTCAGCAGCTAAAAGCTCGCCCGTTTTCGGATCTTCTAGCTTCATATAAGGAACATTGAAGGCACCAGGGATGTGGCCATTACGATCCTCCCCAAAGGACGCGAAAGCGCCTGAAAATTGATCGGGACTAAGGGCATCAATTAGGACGGTTTGGGGATCTTCTTGGTCGACAATGGCTTTCATGCCTTCTAAGTCGGTATAAAGGGCTTCTTGACGCGTTAGGTCTAATTGACCTGGGCTAATGCTTGTTTCTTCGTCGGTCACTTTATAGCCGTCGGCTTTCCATTTAGCCAAGCCCCCTTCTAAAACAGCAACTTGGTCTTTGCCTTCATATTGAAGTTGCCAAGCCAAGCGTGAAGCCCAACTATCTGCCTTGAATTCAGCAGCCACTTCAGGTCCGCCATCATAGACAACGACCCGGCTTTCATTGGTCATGCCTAGGCTTTCCATATAGGCGACAAAGACATCGTGATCAATCGCGGTAAAAGGAATCGGAGCATCTTCTTTAGCTAATTGGAATTGATCGGCAAAAACAGCACCAGGGATATGTTCTTTTTGATAATCTTCCAAGCCTGAGGCGAGAAATTCACCATCAGGGTCGTTGAATAGCACACTGGCATCAATCACTAGGAGGTCTGGATCATCGAGATGATCGGCTAACCATTGGGTACTAACAAATGGGGTCATCGTTTCCTCACTTTCTTTGGCAAATAGAGACTGGGGCATTAAGAGACAAATATGGGCAAGTAAAGCCCATAGTTGACGCATGATGGGAACTACCTTTCTTATTAGGAGGTTACAAGCTACACCCATCCTAGCATAGGGCTCTCATCAGGACAAGTTAGTCACTATGAGCTTTTCTGATAAATCCAAGAGATCTATTTAGAAAAGGTTTAGGTATATCTAAAAATATTTTATAAAAATAACTAAAAAAGCACTTGACACCTTTAAAGGTTTAGGCTATCCTAAAAATATCAAAGTTAGGACAATAAATTTAACCCATTTAGGAGGAAGATCTTATGAAAAAACTAAAAGGCTTAATGGCCTTCTTCTTATTAGCAAGTATTGGATTGTTGACGGTAGGTCAAGTAAAAGCAGCAGACAAGCCAACGGTGACGACAACCACATCCTTCTTATATGATATGGTCAATCAATTGGCTGGCGATAAAGTGAACCGAGAGTTAGTGATTCCAGCGGGAGAAGACCCTCACGTTTACGTTGCTAAACCACAAGATTTAATCAAATTGGAAAAGGCTGACTTGGTCTTATACCATGGTTTACATTTTGAAGGACGGATGGTAGAAGCCTTAGAAAAAGTGGGCTACCCTGTATCCGAAACTTTTGATGAATCTAAGATCGGTGAGATGGATCAAGATGGCAAGAAAGTGATCGACCCTCACTTCTGGTTTGATATCGACCTTTATAAGGAAGCCACTCAAAATGCTAGCAAAAAATTGATCGAGTTATTGCCCGATAGCAAAGATGAGATCGAAGCCAATACCCAGGCTTACTTGAAGCAATTAGACGACTTGGATCAATATGTGAAGGAACAAATCGAATCCATTCCAGAAGATCAACGCTATTTGATTACTCCTCATGATGCCTTTAACTATTTCTCAAGACGCTATCATATTCCTGTCAAGGCCCCTCAAGGAGTGTCTACTGATTCGGAAGTTGCCAATGCGGATGTGGAAGAAACGGTTAATTTCATCGTTGACCATCAAGTTAAAGCGATCTTTGCGGAGTCAACAACCGACCCAGCACGGATGGAAAAATTGAAAGAAGCCTGCAAGGCTAAAGGCTTTGACGTAGAAGTGGTATCGGGTGAAGGTCAAGAACTTTTCTCCGATTCCTTAGCTCCAGAAGGACAAGATGGCGATAATTATATTGATATGGTTCGTCATAATGTGGATTTAATTACCAGCCACTTAAAATAATGAATGCTGGGCCTGAATAAATTGATGATTGAAGAGCACGCTTGTAAGGGCCCTAACTACCTTACAAGCGGCTTTTAGTTATATAAGAGTAATCATTACGAATGAAAAAGGAGAGGATCGTATGACAGAAAACATCGTACAAGTACGCGATTTGACCATGGCTTATCATGATAAGCCGGTATTATGGGATGTGGATTTAGATATTCCTAAAGGATCACGGACAGCGATTATCGGCCCTAATGGAGCCGGTAAGTCAACTCTGATAAAGGGGGTATTGGGTCTAGAATCCACTTTGTCCGGTTCGATCAAGGTCTTTGATCAACCGGTGAAGTCGGTTTTTAAGCGGATTGCTTATATACCACAAGCGTCTTCCGTCAATTGGAATTTTCCGACGACCGTCGAAGATGTCGTCTTAATGGGGCGGTATGGACACTTGGGCTGGCTAAAGCGGCCTACTTCGACCGACCGAACCATTGCCTTAGCGGCCTTGGAAGAGATTGGCATGCTGGATTTTAAATCACGGCAGATTGCCCAACTATCCGGTGGACAGCGGCAACGGGTCTTCATCGCCCGAGCGATTGCCCAGCAGGCGGAGATTTATTTTATGGACGAGCCTCTGGCTGGGGTAGATAAGAAGACGGAGGGAGTCATTATTGATTTCTTGACTCGATCGCAAAAGGAAGGCAAGACCTCGATCGTGGTTCACCATGATTTGAATACCATTAAGGCTTATTTTGATTACTTGGTGATCTTAAATAAACAAATAGTAGCAGCTGGCCCCGTTGAGTCCTGCTTTACAGCCGATAATTTATCCAAAGCCGACATGTTAGCCAGTCAAGTTGTTTTACAGGATCATTCAACGGTTAGAAAGGAGGATTAGGGATGTTTCATTTGGATAGTCAAGTTCTGACTTCTTATTCCTTCTTATTGATCGCCCTAGGGACCTTTTTATTGGCTTCAGCGGCAGGAATCATTGGGACGGTCTCCGTCTTAAAGGGGCAATCCTTGATTGGAGATGCGATCGGGCATGCGGCTTATCCGGGGATTATTATGGCCTTTATGGTGGTGGTCTCCAAGGATCCAACGGCCTTACTCATCGGTGCCTTGATCTCTGGCGCCTGTGCCTTTTTCTTGATTCAGTTGATCCATCATTATTCAAAGGTCAATCTGGATGCCATTCTAGCGATTGTGCTTTCGGCTTTCTTCGGTCTAGGGATGGTCTTAAAATCCTGGATCCAGGGGCATCCGGCTTTTGCGGGACAATCCCAGTCGGGCTTGAATAATTATATCTTTGGTCAAGCGGCCTATATTATGGAAAAAGATGTTCGAATTATTTTATGGGTGGCCATCGTTTCTTTGTGCTTGTTTGGTCTCTTTTACAAGGAAATTAAGGTCTTTGTCTTTGATGAGGTGTATGCCCAGACGATTGGCATTCGTTCTAGATGGATCTATGCCTTGATGATGTTGATGACCATGTCGATTATTGGAGTGGGCTTGAAGTTAGTGGGGACAATTCTGATTGCTTCCTTATTGATTGTACCAGCGGTGACCGCTCTCCAGTGGTCGAATCGATTTTTGCCGGTTTGTTTGATTGCTGCTTTTGTGGGCGGCATTTCGGCGGTGATTGGAACTTATTATTCTACGATTTACCGCGGTTTATCGACCGGGCCCATGATTATTGTCGTCATGACTTCTTTAGCTTTGATCTCCTTGTTGATTGGACCGCGAGGGATTTTATCCACCCTTAGAAAAAGGAGGGCCATGTAATGATGACTTTTTCAGATATGATTAATTTATTGATGGCGTCCTATGAATCCTGGTTGGTTTTATTGGTGACTGCAGTGACTTGTGCTCTGATCGGAAGCTTTTTGGTCTTGCGCAACCTGTCTATGATTGCCGATGCGATTTCACACTCGGTGTTATTGGGGATTATCCTCGGCTTTTTTATTGCGGGAGACTTAGACTCACCTTGGTTGATTTTTGGAGCGGCTGCTCTGGGCGTGGTGACCGTTTGGTCGACCGAAACCCTCAGTAAAACGGGGCTGGTGGAAAATGATGATGCGGTCGGGATTGTTTATCCCTTGTTCTTTGCCTTAGCGGTCATCTTAATTACTCGCTTTGCCTCGAATGTCCACTTGGATACCGATGTGGTTTTAACCGGAGAAGTGATTTTAACACCGCTCGATCGAGTGGAGCTTTTTGGTTTTTCACTGCCGACGGCTTTGTTCCAAATGAGCCTGCTTTTGGGCGTGAATGCTTTATTTATTGTGATCTTCTTTAAAGAATTGAAGTTGACCACTTTTGATAATCAATACGGTCATCTCTTAGGCTTTAATGCAGGACTCTTATTCTATGTTTTGATGACCCTTAATTCGGTGACCACGGTTTTGGCCTTCGATGCGGTTGGGGCGATTCTTGTTGTCGCTTTTCTCGTAGGTCCGGGTGCTTCGGCTTACCTCTTCTGTAAAGATTTGAAGCAAATGCTTGTTGTAGCCATGCTTTATGGAATTATTAATGCGACTTTAGGTTATTTTATCGGGATTGCCTGGAACGTATCGATCGGTGGGATGGCAGCGGTCATGACGGGCGTGACCTTCTTCTTAACCTTCTTATTCCACCGTCAAGGGCTTTTAACAGCTTTATGGCGTCGTTACCGTCAATCCAAGCAGTTGCGCTATGATTTGGTGCTCTTGCATATTTATAGTCATACCTTGCAAGGGCAAGAGAAGGAAGAATTGCGGACGGATTGTTTGGATGAACACTTCAAATGGTCGAAAAAAGAAGTGGATAAGGCCTTGACGGTCTTATTTAAGGCGGACTATGTGACGGTCGATACTAGCAAGCAGGTCTATCGCTTGACCCCAGCAGGTCTTGACCGAATCCAAGCTATTCAACAAGAATATGGAATCTAAGCAAGCTGAATGATTATATAAACGCTAGCTTTGTTGGGGAGGCGATGGCCTTTTCGCTTGCCTATAAAAATAAAGCAACAGTTGTGATTTACTAATTCGAAAATTTATTTCAAAAACTGAACCCT
>NZ_KV802399.1:24376-25019 GCF_001810675.1 Facklamia sp. HMSC062C11
GGCAGAGGAAGGGTTCTTTTCCATAAATTTTCCGATTTGAATTAAGATTTGGTTAATTATTTTTGAGAGAGTAAGCATAGCGCATTAAAGATAGGCAGTCTCTATAATCAAGACAAGAATTTATGGAAATGAGTCTCATTAATGATTGAATATATTTAACAACTCTCTTTTAAAGAATGAAATCGATATAAATAATTCCATTTGTTAGGGTAGTTTATAAAAGCTAGCCTTAATTTGACAATCCTGATCTTAAATTTTTAAGATAATAAAAGATTTATCCAATTGATTAAACTGGGTACTATTCATTTTAGATATTTATAAAAATACCTCAGAATTGACTTTCTTTAATCATACGGTTATGCCATCTATTAAGTAGTTAAGCGATAGCCTTGAAACAGGCGATAAAAATAAACCAATCCCACAGCCGTGGTCAAAGGACAGTTGGCACACATCAAAGTCTTGGCGCTTTAGCGCTTAGGCTTTGAGTAGCCAGCTGAGCCAAGGAGACTTCTTTAGAAGGCTCCTAGCGGTCCACCACAGCTGTGGGATTGGATTTAATTTTTATCAGCCAGTGAAAAGGCTCTTTCTTCCTCGTCTAAAGGAAGCTCTCTGCGGTCCACCACAGCTGTGGGATTGGATTTAA
>NZ_KV802399.1:25119-54862 GCF_001810675.1 Facklamia sp. HMSC062C11
GGTCCACCACAGCTGTGGGATTGGATTTAATTCTTAACAGCCAGTGAAAAGGCTCTTTCTACTCGATGATGCTGAATGGCTTAATTTTTAGGAGCTTTGAGTAATCTTAAACCATTCAGAATGACCAACAAGGTTGATCCTTCATGCAACAAGACGGTCAATGGCATGGCGTGCCAACCCATGAATGAAGCCAAGACCAGGTAGACAACAACGGCTAAGGAGAAGAAGATATTCTGCCAGATCACGCGGTTCATTTTACGGGCGACTTGATGGGACAGGACAATTTTTTTCAGTTGATTTTCTAAGAGAACGAGGTCGGAGACTTCGATGGCAATGTCTGTTCCTTGCCCCATCGCAATTCCAACATCAGCCTGAACCAAGGCAGGGGCATCATTGACCCCGTCACCAACCATAGCGGTGTAACCAAAGGCTTTTTGCAATGCTTGAATCTGGCTAGCCTTATCCTCGGGTAAGACATTGGCAGCCACTCGCTCGATGCCTAATAATTGACCGATGGCTTGACCGGTTTCTTTAGCATCTCCGGTAATCAGTTGGGTGTGGATGCCTTGTTGACGGAGGTATTTCAGGGCAGCTTTGGCTTCTTCACGGACTGTATCCATTAAGGCAATGGCTGCTAGAATCTCTTCATCTTCTGAGAAATAAACCACTGTTTTACCCGCTTGGGCCCAGTCATGGGTCAAATCTTGGATCTTTTGGGGGACGTTTGGATAGGAAGAGGCCTTACCGATCCGATATTGATGGCCTTGGTAATCACTGATCAGACCTTGACCTACTTGAGTTTGGACGGTGAGTTCAAGTTTGTCTTGGGGGGTGAAGTAATCTAAGATCGCTTGGGCAAGGGGATGGTTGGCCTGACTTTCCATAGCAACCAGCAGGTCAATGCTGGCTTGGGAATGAGCTTCATCCACAAAATAATGATCCGTTACTTGGGGTTGACCATGGGTCAAAGTCCCCGTCTTATCAAAGGCCATGGCCTGAACTTTGGCTAGGGCGGATAAGTAGTGACTGCCCTTCACCAGGATGCCACGTTTTGCTAAAAAGGAAGTGGCAGATAGACTGGCTGAAACAGTTGCTGCAGCTAGGGCACAGGGGGAGGCTGCGACTAAGACATTTAAGCCCTTATTTAGACTGTCACTTAAAGGAAGGTTCGCTAACAAGGGACCCAGCAGGGAAATGGCGATCACGAATAAGATAACCCCATTCACATAGTAGGGTTCATAGTGGTCGATGAGGCCAGCGATGCGGGTTTGGTTGGCTTGATTTTGTTGGACGAATTCAAGAATACGGCCAAAGACGGAATCTTCTTTACTCTTGGTCACTTCCATGACGAATGATCCTTCACCATTAAGACTGGAGGCATAGACCGGGTCTCCCACTTGTTTGCTTTGAGGGAACGATTCGCCCGTAATGGCAGCCTGGTTGATCTGGCTGGCACCACTGATAATCGTGCCGTCACAGGGAACCTGATCACCCGCTAAGACTTGGATTTGGTCACCGATTTGAACTTGGTCGACGGCGATGATCTCCGTTGATCCGTCCGATTTGATCCGCCGAGCCTTAAGGGGGTTCAAGGCTAACAATTTAGAGATTTCGCGTTTTGACCGGTCTGATGCGGCATGTTCTAAGAAATGAGCGCCCGCAAAAATTAAACATAATAGACTGGCTTCCGCAAATTCACCCAGTAAAGAGGCTCCGATAGCGGCCAGTCCCATAAGAATATGGGCATTGGGCGCGAAAAAGCCCCTTTCTTGACTGGCTTCGATGGTTTCTTCAATCCCTTCTTTGATGATGGCATGGTAACCCGCTAATAGACAGGCTAGGACGAATAAGCTATTAGCGATAAGCCCTTCCTTTAGATAAAAAGCAACCGCACTGACACCCAGAGCCGCAATATAAGCAAACAGGGGTCGGTTGGAAGCGTGATGATGACAATGACTCATAATAATCCCTCCTAATGATAATCACTACGATTAAATGAATATAAATTCATATGAATATATATTCATTATAAATCCTTGATCAAAAGAGTCAAGCTTTTAATCAAAAAAAATTAGGATTTCCATCTGACACTCCATTTTAAGGCGAGGGTCATTATGATATTCTGCCATTAGCTTGAAATAAAAAAATCTCCCCAGACGATGGTTATCGCTGGGGAGAGGCTTGCTATTTGGATGAGAGATTCGTCTTCTTATTCCTTGTCAAAGCTTTTAAGAGCGGCTTGAGTAATATAGTTATAAGGTTGGTTAAAGTGAGGTAGGAAGAAGAGGTCGGTAAAGGCTAGGCGATCGATCGTGACTTGTTCTTGGATAGCCAAGGAGAAGAGATGGATATTCGCCGAGATGTCGTAGCGCGAGGCGAGTTGGGCCCCTAAGATTCGGTGACTCTTCTTGTCATAAATGATTCGGATTTTGACTTCTTCATTTTCTGGCATAAAGCCTGGGAATTGGGTATCTTGGAAGTCGACAAATTCAATCTCGAAGCCGGCATCTTTAGCGGCTTGTTGGGTTAATCCGGTTGATACAAAGTTTAAGCCATTGATGGATATTCCATTTGATCCCTGAACTCCATTGGCTTCGATCACACGACCATCAATATTATAACCGGCTACTAAGCCAGAGCGAACAGCATTAGAAGCTAGGGCAATATAGGTCTCTGCTTGGAGAGCATTGGAATAGATCGTTGCACAGTCTCCAACAGCATAGACATCCGGATCGGAAGTTTGTTGATGGCGGTCAACATGAATTGCGTGAGAAGGACCTAATTCCAAGTGGTCTTGGGCTAGTTGGATATTCGGGATAAAGCCGACTGCTGAAATAATCGTATCGACTTGGTAGCGGCCTTTATCTGTCACTAATTCACAGACCCGTCCTTGGTCATTACCGACAAATTCAGTGGCCAGTTCCTTAAAGTGGAGTTCAATGCCAAGTTCTTCTAAATTTTGATCCATTTGAGCCGAGAAGTCAGGGTCATAATAACCAGGTAGGGAATGGTCTTGTCCATCGAATAACAGGACTTTCTTGCCGCGGCGAATGGCTGCTTCGGCGAGTTCTGTTCCGATGTAACCAGCACCGATAACGGCTACGGTTTTGACAGAATCTTTCGCGAATTCTTGGTCGACCGCTTCCCCTTCTTGGAAGAGCTTGAGGAAATGAATGCCTTCAAGGTCGGATCCAGGGATAGGCAGTTGGATGGGAAGAGATCCGGTTGCTAGGACCAGTTTGTCGTAGGATTCTTCCAGCTCTTGGCCATCTTTGGTTTTGGCATAGACTTTTTTAGCTTGGTAATCAATATGGGTGACTTCAGTTTCTAAGGAGATTCGAGCTCCTTTTTTCTGGAATTCTTCCTTGTTGGTATAGAAGAGCCCTTGATTGCTATCGATTTGACGGCCTACCCATAGGGCGGTTCCACATCCTAGGTAGGATAGGTTGCTATTTCGATCAAGCATGACAACTTCATGTTTTTGAGGGCTGGCTAAAAGGGTATTAGCGACTGCAATACCAGCATGGTTCGTTCCGATAATGACAATTTTCATATGAATTAGCCTCCTTTATTATGGTACTAGTATAGCAGACTTTGTTCATCAATACACAAGATATGCTCTGAGAAAAAATTATTTTAAAAACTTCATATAAGAAGGGTTTTATTAATATTGTTGATAGATCGCCTCGGCGTTTGAGAAGGTATTATTGGTCGATCAGCGTTCAAAAGTAGGATCCAGCGTGGTATGATGGTACTAGTGAGCAATCTAGAGAGAGGAAGACACTTTATGGATCAAAAAGAGGTCATTATACAAGAAATATCTAGTTTTTTTAAGGTTTTGGGGGATAAGACGCGCTTGTCCTTGCTTTTTTTGTTGGAGGAAGAGTCACGTAATGTCTCTGAACTAGCTCAAGCCTTAGGCATGGAACAGTCAGCTGTGTCTCACCAGCTTAAGGTCCTTAAGGATGCTAAAATTGTTAAGTCAACCCGCCAAGGGAAGTCGAACTATTATTCCTTGGATGATGATCATATTTTCACGCTCTTAAAGCAAGTTCGTGATCATATTCAAGAAGATGCTTAAGAGCAAGGAGGGGGAAAGTCATGTCCAAAAAAGATAAGACCAATGTGATGCGTGTGTTAGAACAAAAAAAGGTGGATTATCAAGCCTATGAATGGGATCAAGTACCTAAGTCGTCGGTGGATTTTCCTATTTATAAGACTTTGGTGACTTATGGTAAGACCGGAGACCATTATGTCTTTGTCATTCCTACCGAAAAATACCTAGATCTTAAGGCAGCGGCTAAGGCAGTTGGTGAGAAAAATATCCATATGTTGTTAGAAAAAGACTTGTTACCCTTGACTGGCTATGTGCATGGGGGCTGTTCACCGATTGGCATGAAGAAGCAGTTTGTGACGGTCTTTGATCAGTCGATTGAGACCTTTGACCAGATTCTATTCTCAGCGGGGAAAGTGGGCTTTGCGGTTCAAGTTAGCCCCAAGGATCTGGACCGGGTCTTGGATTATCAGCTAGCCATGATTACTAAAGATAAGGAAGATTAAGGAACGCTTGCCCTGAGGGTGAGCGTTATTTTAGCATTTGGTATAGGGGTATGGTAGGATGAAGCTAAGAGAGGAGCATGCAGATGGATACACGAGATGGTATAAAGGCGTATTATTCCAAGATGTCTTTGGAAAATGGCGGTCAGATGGCGACGCAGGTATGTTCTTTAGCGGGAATGGGCTTGCCTCGCTCCATTAAAAAAATTCGTTCAGGGATTCCTCAAGAGATCATTGAACGCTATTATGGCTGCGGTTCACCGATCCCAGCAGTTCTTGAAGGACAGACGGTTCTGGATTTGGGCTGTGGGACGGGGGTGGATGTCTATACCCTTTCCAAATTAGTGGGTGAGCGTGGTCATGTGATTGGGGTCGATATGAATGAGGATCAGTTAGCGATTGCTCGTAAGTATCAGGATAAGATGACCCGTAAATATAAATATGCGAAGCCAAATACAGACTTTAAGCAAGGTTATATTGAAGACTTAAAGGCTTGCGGGATTGAGGATAACTCGGTGGATATTGTGGTGTCGAACTGTGTCTTGAATCTGTCACCGAATAAGGAAGCAGTCTTTAAGGAGATCTGGCGGATTCTAAAACCGGGTGGCGAGTTATACTTTGCGGATATTTTTGCGGATCGGCGGATTCCGGAAGCCGTAAGTCAGGATCCAGTTTTATGTGGGGAATGTCTAGGTGGCGCTATGTATCTGGAAGATTTCCGTCGTTTGATGATGCAGACAGGATGGTTGGATCTTCGTTTTATGACTAGTCGTCCAGCACCTATTGGCAATGGTCGGATTGAACAATTAGTCGGGAATATTGGTTTTTATTCCGTAACGGTCCGGGCCTTCAAGTTACCTGGATTGATAGAAGATGCTTGTGAGGACTATGGTCAAATCGCCATTTATCGGGGTGGTGTGGCTGATCAGTCTCAGCTTTTTGAATTGGACCAAGACCACCGCTTTGAGCTCAACCGCCCTCAACAAGTCTGTGGTAATACAGCAGCCATGTTGGAAAAGACCCGCTTTGCGGAATATTTTGAGGTAATTGGAGATCGCAGTCAGCACTTTGGACGCTTCAGTGAGGTAAGGCATGAAGTTGACCCGGTAGCAGCCGCTAGGACTTGTCGTCCAGCTGATAGTACTTGTCAATGTTAAGAAAGAAAGCAGCTAGCCGAGAGGCTTAGCTGCTTTTTTGGTGTGATTAACTTTGTGGGATATAAAAAGAGGGAAGATGGTTAATCTTAAAAAAGCTCGATTTTGTCCTTGGTTGGGTAGATCGAGCTTTTTTAAAACGTGCTCCAAAAGTCAGAGCCTAGACTCTAAGCTAAAACTCTCAACATTTTCTGCGAAAATGCTCGTGTTTTCGCTTAGCTCAACGGGGCTTGCTGAGACTGTTGTTGCTTTAGCGACTTACAGTCTTACATCCGTTAGGTACCCGACTTTTGTCGCGCTCTATTTAAAATGTGCTCCGATGAGCATCCCCTTATGTTTAAGCAAAAATCGCTCTGCGTGATTAAGATCACTCCGATCGATTTCTTACTTAGCCTACAGGGGATAAACGCTCATCGTCGCACTCTGTTAAAACGTGCTCCAACTTGCATCCCCTGAGTTCTAAGCAAATCACGTCCTGTGCGATTTTCAATCGCCCTGTCCATGCTTTGCTTAGCCTACAGGGGATGCTGAGACTGTTGTTGCTTTAGCAACTTACAGTCTTACATCCGTTAGGTAAGCGCAAGTTGTCGCAATCTATTTTTTAGAGTAGTTGGGGGCTTCTTTGGTGATGGTGACGTCGTGTGGGTGGGATTCGATGAGGCCGGCGTTAGACATGCGGATGAATTGAGCTTCTTGGCGGAGGTCTTCAATGGTTCGGCTACCGGTATAGCCCATTCCAGACCGGAGTCCTCCGATCATTTGGAAGAGCATATCTTCAACGCTACCCTTGTATTCGACCCGTCCTTCGATTCCTTCTGGAACCATCTTATTGGCTTCTTTCTTTTCTTGGAAATAGCGGTCGCTGGATCCATGTTTCATGGCTGCTAGAGAGCCCATGCCTCGGTAAGATTTGTAGCGGCGGCCTTGGTAGATTTCGAATTCGCCAGGAGATTCGTCGGTTCCGGCAAGCATGGATCCAAGCATCACTGCATGGCCACCAGCAGCGAGTGCTTTGACGATATCACCGGAGTATTTGATTCCACCGTCAGCGATAATGGTCTTATTGTATTCTTTGGCGGCAGTGGCAGCTTCATAAATGGCGGTTAGTTGAGGGGCTCCTACACCGGCAACCACACGGGTGGTACAAATTGAACCAGGACCAATACCGACTTTAACAACGTCGACTCCTACATCGAATAGAGCACGGGTACCTTCAGCGGTCGCTACATTACCGGCGATAATGGCAATATCTGGATAAGCATCACGGATTTCCTTGACCTTACGGATGACTCCAGCAGAATGGCCATGAGCTGTATCAATGACCAGGGCATCCACACCGGCATCGATCAAGGCTTGGGCGCGCTTGAAGGTATCATTGGTCACTCCGATAGCTGCAGCGACAATCAATTGTCCATTTTGGTCCTTGGCAGCATTTGGGAAATGACAATTCTTTTCGATGTCGCGACTAGTGATCAAGCCCACTAATTTTCCTTGATCGTCAACCAATGGCAGCTTTTCAATCCGGTGTTGGTAGAGGATTTCTTCCGCTTCATCCAGGCTGGTGTTGGCTTTTCCGACGATCATATCATTGCCAGTCATAACTTGGCTGACTTGTTTGTCCTTATTTTTGGTATAGCGGACATCACGAGCAGTGATAATGCCTACTAAGGTACGATCGTCTTCGCTCTTGACAACAGGAAGACCAGAAATATCGTACTGAGCCATCATTTTTTGAGCGTCTTGGATCGACTGGTCGGGTGTTAAGAAGTAAGGATCATGGACAATGCCATTCTCTGACCGCTTAACTCGGAGAACTTCTTGGGCTTGATCTTCAATCGACATATTCTTATGAATGACGCCAAGACCGCCATTTTGTGCCATTGCAATTGCCATAGCAGATTCTGTCACGGTATCCATACCGGCAGAAATAATTGGAATGTTCAATTTAAGGGTGGGTGTTAACTGAGTTTGTAACTCCACCTGGTCTGGTACAACGTCTGAAGCAGCTGGTAATAAAAGGACATCGTCAAAAGTGTAACCTTCTTTGGCGAATTTAGTGTCCCAAGCATTCATGTGCATCCCTCAACTTTCTGGTGATTTTATCTGCCAATATAGCACGCTTGGAAAAAGTCCGCAAGGGGACTGAGGCAAAAAAGCCGGAAGTGGAGGGTCTTTCGTTCGCTTTTACCCAAAAACACGAACATTTAACGAAAGAAGGGGGAGTATAGCCCATCTTCTTAAAATTGATGCTATAATTAAGTGAAAAGATTTTTTTTGATTTTAATAAAAAAATTTAAATCGATGCTTTTCTAGGCGGGGATTTTGTAGTAAGATGGTCAAGGGATCGGAACCTTGGGTGAAGATCCCACTTAAATTTTAAAAAAAGAAAGTGTGGGGAATAACAGATGGCAAGAAATATCGGAACGGTATCACGCGGTGTGCGTTGTCCTATTATTCGTCAAGGTGACGATTTAGCCAGCATTGTTGTTGAAAGTTTATTGGAGGCAAGCCAGACGGATGGTTTTGACTTTAATGACCGCGATGTGGTGGGAATTACTGAATCCATCGTTGCTCGCAGTCAAGGTAATTATGCTAGTACAGATGCCATTAGCCAAGATATTAAGGAAAAGTTTGGTGATCATACCATTGGTGTGATTTTCCCTATTCTTTCACGGAATCGTTTTGCGGTTTGCTTAAGAGGGATTGCTAAAGGGGCTAAGAAGATTGTTTTGATGCTGTCTTATCCACGCGATGAGGTGGGAAATGAACTTCTTACCTTAGATCAATTGGATGAAGCCGGAATCGATCCTTATGCACAAGTCTTAAGTTTAGAAGAATACCGGGCTAAGTTTGGTGAAAACCGTCATCCTTTCACGGATGTGGACTATGTCGCTTACTATCAAGAGATTATTGAAGAAGCTGGGGCAGAAGTGGAAATTATTTTTGCCAACCAAGCTAAAGCTATCTTAGACTATACTGACCATGTATTAAATTGTGATATACATAGTCGGAAACGGACCAAACGGATCTTGGAAGCTAAAGGAGCGACTGTTTATAGCTTGGATCAAATCCTTGCCAAATCAGTGGATGGATCGGGTTATAATTCAGAATATGGTCTATTAGGATCCAATAAATCAACGGAAGATTCTGTCAAGTTATTCCCACACGATGCCAATGAAATGGTGAATGCCATCCAAGCAGTCTTAAAAGAAAAGACGGGTAAACATATTGAAGTGATGGTGTATGGGGATGGTGCCTTTAAGGACCCAGCAGGTAAGATCTGGGAGTTGGCAGATCCGGTGGTCTCACCAGCCTACACTTCTGGCTTGGAAGGAACTCCGAATGAATTGAAATTAAAATACTTGGCTGATAATGATTTCTCAGATCTTTCTGGAGATGCTTTAAAAGAAGCTATCGCTAGTCGGATCAAATCGAAAGACCAAAGCCTAGTGGGTAAGATGGAATCAGAAGGAACCACCCCAAGACAATTGACAGACCTGTTAGGTTCGCTTTGTGACTTAACCTCTGGTTCTGGTGATAAGGGTACGCCGATTGTTTTAATTCAAGGTTACTTTGATAATTATACGAATGATTAATTAAACATTAAAAGTGCGACACAGCTATTTTAGCTGTGTCGCACTTTTTTGTGTCTATCGTATGGAGAGGGGGTGCGCTCTATCAAGAGGTGGTCCCACTCTATCAAAATGTGTGCTTTTGTCGCACTCTATTAAAATGTGCTTCAACTTGCATCCCCTGTAGGCTAAGCAAATCACGTCCTGTGCGATTTTCAATCGCCCTGTCCATGCTTTGCTTAGCCTACAGGGGATAAACGCTCATCGTCGCACTCTGTCAAAACGTGCTCGCAATTGCAGCGCCTGGACGTTAAGCGACCCTTCTCGAACACTCTTTGAGTGTTTCGAAGGCTCACTTACCGCTGCGGCGCTTGCTGAGACTGTTGTTGCTTTAGCAACTTACAGTCTTACATCCGTTAGGTAGGCGCAAGTTGTCGCACTCTATCAAAATGTGCTCGCAGTCGCATCCCCTTGTGTCTAAGCAAAAATCTTCCGCGTGACTGATGTCACTTGGAAGATTTCTTACTTAGCCTTCAGGGGATAAACGCGCCTGCTCGCACTCTATATTCTAATGGTTGTCCAGTAGCCTTTTTTGAAGCGGTGGTGCATTAGGATGAAGCGGGTGAGTTGGTCGGAGAAGATTCCGATCCAGATTCCGGCGAGTCCTAGGTGGAAGGTGTGGACGGCAATCAGGGTGACAGCGGTTCGGATGATTGCCACGGATAGGATTCCGGCAAAGAGGGTGTAGCGAACGTCACCGCCGGCTCGAAGGCAACCTGCATAAATGAGTTGTGAGATTTGTAGTAGGACAATCACGCTGGAAAAGTCCATAATCATTTTACCCATTTGAATGGATGAAGGGTCGGTGAAGTAGATCGACATGATCTGGGTTCCAAATAGGAAGAGGATGACCGCTAGAGAGATCGACATGATGAAGCCGATGCGTTGGCAGACTTGACCATAGTTAATAGCAGCTTTACGGTCGTTTTGACCGAGTGAACGTCCGGCAAGAGCGACGGCGGCAACTTGCATCCCATCCGCAAAGGAGAAGCCCAGGCTTAGGATGTTCATACCGGCATTATGAACCGCAAAGACTTGTGTTCCCAAGCCGGCAGCAGTGACGGCAGTAGCCAGGAAACCAATCCGCATGGCTAAGTTTTCGATAAAGAGATTGGCCGAGAGTTGGCTGATGATTTTGGCTGTTTCCCATTGAAGGCGGATTTTTTTCTGTAGGATGCGCTTGAAGCGGATATAAGAATGGCCAAAAAAGAGGGACCGGAAGCTCATCAGCATCGCCACGATCGTCCCTAAGACGGTAGCAAGAGCAGCCCCCTGAATCCCCAATGCAGGGAAACCAAAATGGCCATCAATCAATAAGTAGTTAAAGCAGATATTGACGATGGAGGAGGTCAAGTTGGTATTAAAGGCAATTCGGGTGTTCCCTGAACCTCTTTGAGCCGCATTGATACACATAGCGATGACATTAAAGATCATTCCCCCCATAATAATTCGGAAATATTGGGTAGCAGGCTGGAGGGTATCGGATTGAGCTCCTGCCAGTCTTAGAATATCTTGGGAGAAATAGATCATTAAGCCAGAAATGATCGCACAGAGGATGAGACTCAAGGTCATGGCTGTGACAAAGACTTCATTCGCTCCATCTTGTTGATTTTGGCCCCGTCGTCTAGCTATCAAAGAGGAGACGGCGATATTGATGGCAAAAAAGAGGGACAAGCCAATTAAACGCGGTTGGTTGGTTAAGCCGACAGCGGCAATGGCATATTCCCCGAGATTTCCCACCATGATCGTATCGATAATGGCGGCTAGAGCAATAAAAAAGCTCTCTAAGACGGAAGGCCAAGCCATCTTTAGGGCTGTTTTATAAGACGATTTGTTTTTGATCATGTTATCATTCCTATTAATTTATTTGTCCATTGATTTCTCATACTACGCCCCCTTGGACCTTTCCAGTTTTGGAAACGAGGGGCTAAGACTTTTCATTTTCATTCAGAAGCATTACTATTATAAGGTAAAGGAAATTCTATTCAAATGCAAAGGAGATTATTGTGAAAAGAAAAAGTTTATTTTCAAAAGAAAAAACCCTGGCCATTGCTTTCGCCTATGTCGGTATTATTACCGGTGCAGGCTTAGCGACTGGCCAGGAGATCTTACAGTATTTTGTATCTTTCGGGAGAATCGGTATAATCGGATTGGTTTGTATTAGTATTCTTCATATGGTGATCGGTTCTTGGGTATTATCCCTAGCTTCCTATCATCAAACCAGTAACCACGTGGAAGGTTTGGAGTCGATAGCTAGGCCTTGGTTGGCCAAAGTTCTGGATTGGATTTTGAGCTTTTCCTGCTTTGTGATGTGTTTTGTCTTGGTCGCAGGAGCTGGATCCACTTTTCAGCAACAATTTGGAACACCGGCTTGGGTGGGTTCCTTGATCTGTGCGCTTTTAATTCTAGGTATATCTTATTTGGATTTTGATAAGGTGACTGCGGCCTTGGGGTTTTTTACGCCAATCTTGTTGGTGATGATCAGTCTTGGATTGATCGTGACACTTTTCCAAGGAGGCATTGATTGGTCGAGTAACTTTGCGATGGCCCGTGAGCTTCACTTAGCGATTCCGAATATTTGGTTATCCATCCTGAATTATTTTGCCCTCTGTCTGGTGACAGCCATCTCCATGTTCTTCGTCTTAGGGGGACAGGTTATGGGGCTAGAAAATGCCAAGTATGGTGGAGCGATTGGCGGCTTTCTAGCTGGTTTTGTCTCATTACTAGTGGGAATTCTCTTATATACTAAGGTCGATGTGGTAGGCTATGAGGCGGTTCCGATGCAGTCCTTGATGCAGGCGATCCATCCGGCTCTTGGTTTTATCATGTTTGTGTTAATTTTTGGTATGATTTTTAATACGGGGATTTCGGTTGCTTACGCCTTAGGTAAGCGGATTGCTGGCGATAATGAACGCCGCTTTAAGACCTGGGTGATGCCGCTTATTTGTACTTTGGCTTTTATCTTGTCCTTTGCTGGGTTTAGTGAATTAGTATCCATTATGTATCCTATCTTAGGTTATATCGGAATCGTGTTGGTGGGGCTAATTATCATTGCTTGGTGGAAAGACCGTCAAGCCATGAGTCTGGAAGAAGAGATTCGCCAGTCCGTCTACCATCTATTGACCAAGCGGCAAGATCCTGATCAGACCATGGTTCGGCGGGATGTTAAGAATCTCAAGCAATTAGTGAAAGACTCCAAGGCAGATAATCAACAGATCCTAGAACAAGTCCAAGAGATCGTCGATCGTCAAACTGAGGAATAGGTGAATTTATGTGTACCAGTATAAAGATTGATTCCCCCCAAGGCATTGTGATGGGGCGGACTATGGACTTGGAAGCTCAGGTAGATTTTGATGTGCTGGCTTTTGCGGGTGGTTATCCCACTAGTGAAAATTTGATGGGTGGCCATTTTGAGGGGCCTTATCCCATGCTGGGGGTCTGCTTTAGGGAATGGGATCCGCTCAAGGATGGGATGAATGACCAGGGTTTGATTGGGGTGACCAATGATTTTTCTGGTTATCACTTATTTCCAGACCAGGTTCAAGCTGGGAAGATCAATGTGTCGAGCTTTCATTTTTTGAATTATGTCTTAAGTCATTATGCCAGTGTGGCGGAGGTCTTGGCGGACTTAGATCAATTTCATCTAGCCCGTCATAGTCATCAAGGTCACAAGGTGATCAGTCCTTTATTTCATTGGATGCTGGCAGATAAGACAGGGCGGTGTGTGGTGATTGAACCAAGTAAGGGTAAGCTTATTGCCTATGATAATCCTTATGGGGTGATGACCAATGCCCCCAAGTTTCCCTCCCACTTGCGTCATTTGAAAAGACAGATGGACCTGGATCAGTTAAGGGCTTTTAATGGAGCTAGAGACCTACCTGGAGCCTACGATCCTAAGTCGCGCTTTGTCAAGGCTTATTATCAAAGTCGACTAACACCTGAGATTAAGACCCATCAAGAAGCCATGGCCTATCTCTTCCAGTCCTTGCAGGCCATCTCGCTACCTCGTGGTTTTATTGCCAATGATCGCTATCAAGATTACACCTTTACGCAATACATCGTGGCCTATGACAGCTATGACCAACAGCTGCTCTTACGGACGGACACTAATCCTTCCCTATATCATCTGACCTTTGATCAGTTGGACCTATCCCAAGGCCGGGTACTCTTGTCGGTTCCGACCTTTGAAGCAGGCTGTTCCTTAGTTTCCTCGCAAAAATAATAATTTAATCATTTAAGGCTTGCCAGTTGCTTCCCTCCTTTAATACAATAAGTATGAAGGAGGGATTTTTGATGCGATTAATGGACTATGTAAAAACCAACCAAGATAAAAAGCTAAGCCAGCTACCCCTTAATGAAGTGGACTTGGCAGTTTTAATCGAGCTATCCTACTTGCCGGTGGATGACTTAATCCCTCAAAGTAAAGAAGTGAACCAGGCTTTGTCATTGCCGGGTCTAACTAAGGCCTACCACGCTAAAGAGATTGGTAACTTAGACCTGATTCAAAAGACGCGCGAGGATCTTTTCCGAGAGGTCATGACGGCCCCACGCTACCAAAGTCTATTATTTTATGCATTTACCGGGGAGAGTAGCCAGAGCCAACGGCTACAATTCGCCGCCTATGCCATGGAATGGGAAGGCCATCATCTGGTCGTGATGCGGGGAACGGATGGACAGATTGTCGGTTGGCAAGAAGATTTTAACTTAGCCGCCCAGGAAGCCATGCCCTCGCAAGGCTTGGGCGTCAGCTACCTAAAAGATCTCTTGCAGGCTAATGCTTATAACTATACCTTGATCGGTCATTCCAAAGGAGGCAATCTGGTCATTGAAGCTGCTTTGCACCAGCCTTCAAGCTTACAAGAACGGATTGACCAGATCTATTCTTTTGATGGTCCTGGCTTGATTGAAGAATCCTTGAAGGATCCTGGTTATCAGCGAATTAAGGACCGGATTCGAGTTTATATGCCGCAAGATAGCCGGGTGGGCATTATTCTGGGAGACTGGGAAGCCGTTCAAGTTGTTAAGAGCTCCGGCTTTTCGTATTTGCAGCATTTGCTTTCACTGTGGGAAGTTGCCGACCAGCAGTTTGTGCGAGTCTCCTCTTTGACCTTGGCTAGTCAGGTTAGTGCTCAGGCCCTTGACTTGTGGTTAGCCTGGCAATCCCCGCAGGCGATCCAGCAGTTTTTTGAACAGGTCTTTGCCTTGATCTATCAGACGGGCTTTGATCGTTGGGAAGAGGTGTCCATGGATCTAGGGACTTTTTTAACGGCTTTAAGTCAAGAGATTCGTCAGTTGGAGGTCAAAGATCGTCGCTTTCTTCTATCCATGGTGGAGGATTTGTTCTTAATTAAGGAACAAGTGAGCTGTCAATACTTGGCTCACGATCAAAAGCGTCAACCCCTATGGTGGCGGACTCGTTGGTATTGGCAGCGAATGGCCTCCATTCATCCAAGCTTCCATCTTATTTTAAGCAGTCTTTTAGCTCTTTCTGGAATCGGCCTGCTTTATTTTCAGCCCGGTAGCCAGTGGATAAGCCAAGCCGTTTTAACCCTGCTTTTTCTATTAAAAGGCGGTCTGAACTATCTACCTAATCAACCCGTCCAGCAAGACAGGTCTTACCGACGTCATTTCCTACAGTTGGGCTTCCTGTTAGTAGGAGGCTGTGGCTTAGTCACTTTGATTCAAGGGAAATTGTTAGATACTTATTTCTTGAGCCTACTTCTAGCCCTAGCGAGTGCTTGGTGGCTAGCTCGTAACGCCTACTATGCCCATACTGAAGGCTTATTCTCATGGAACAGCTTGATCTTGGGGATTGCCCAAGCGATCTTAGCCTGGCAAAATCTGACCCAAGCCTCTGGTATTTTAGGTCCAGCCATTCTATTAGGAATCGGGCTTTGGCTTGAGGCGGTCACCGTGATCTATTACTATGTTAAACGCTTGGAAAAGCAAGCACTTTATCAATTTGTTCATCAACACTTACGAAAAAACCATTAGAAGGGACACTAACTATGGCAAAAAATACGTATCCAACGGAGGTCCTCCAGGTCCAGATTCAAGATTTAAATGATAAGGGACAGGGGATGGCCGTCTATTACCACCCGGTTGACCAAGCCGGTCAACTGGCTCGAAAATTGAGGCTCACGATTCCATTTGCCTATCCGGGGGATGTGGTCCAAGTCACTGTTCCCAATGCTAAGGGACGCCGCCGGGCCACCGTTAATTATGATAGCATCTTGACCCCTTCGCCTGATCGGACCGGTCAAGCAGCCCCAGGCCAAGTTCCTGAAGCGGGGGCTCCCCTTCGATATATAGACTATTCAGCTCAGTTGGCCTATAAAGAAAAGAAAGTGTGTGATCTCTTTCGTCAAGGAGGCTTTGACCCGCAAGCAGTAAAATCCATTCTGGGAATGGACCATCCCTACCATTACCGCAATAAGATGGAATTAACCTTCGGAAAAGCGGGAGCGATCGGTATGCACCAAGCAGGCAATTTTCGCGTGATCAATGATTGGCAGGATAATGTGCTGGCCCCCGAAATCATGATGACCGTTAAGGAGACTGTCGCCAGCTGGCAGCAAGATCATCATTTGCCGGCCTATGACAAGGAGAGCCGACAAGGGCTCTTGCGACATTTGATGATGCGGCAGAGCTTTGCGACCCAGGAATTGATGGTGGCGGTCTTTGCGACCGAGTCTAGTGACGCTTATACCAAAGCAGCTAACGACCTGGTTCAACGCCTTCAAGCTGCTTGTCCCCAATTAGCCAGTCTTTTATGGATTGAGAATACGGATATTGCCGATCGGACTCAGGCTCAAGCAGTGACTGTCCTAGCGGGGCGTGATTTTATTTATGACCAGTTAGCTGGCTTTCGTTATCGGATCTGGTTCGATACCTTCTTCCAACCCAACCCCCAACAAGCAGAAAAAATGGTCGAGACTGCTTTGAACTTAGCGCAGATCGATGCTGATATGCGGGTGATGGATCTCTTCTGTGGCGTGGGAACCTTCTCTCTACCGCTAGCTCAAGCGGCCAAGGAATTAGCCGGAATTGAGATTGTCGACAGCTCGATTCAATCCGCCAGACGGAATGCGGCAGATAATGGGATCGATAATACCTACTTCTTAACGGCCGATGCCCGTAGCGGTATGAAGACCGTTGAAGCAGAATGGGGTCAACCAGACCTAGTTCTATTGGATCCTCCTCGTAGCGGTGCCGGTGGCAAGGTCATGCGCCGGATTGGTCGATTGGGAACCGACAAGATCATCTATGTCTCCTGTAACCCAGTGACTCTGGTCCAAGACCTCCAATGGCTGAAGGACTTTGGTTATGAGCTGGTCTCATGCCAGCCCATTGACCAATTCCCACAGACGGTGCATGTGGAAGCCATAGCGTTGATACAAAAGATGTAAATTTAGAAATCTTGCATTTTAAGTAGTTTTATAAGCATTTTGTCTTTGAAAAAGATGAAGAAGGATACGTCAAAAAGACTCAAAAAAACTATATGGACGTGAGAGTAGTTTTTGGGCTGGTATGAGGAAACACAAAAATATAATTAACTCGTTTTGTACTTTCTACAAGAGTAGCTTAAAAGGCTGCTCTTTTTTTGCTTTTTATCAAATTTATATATACCTATACAAACATCTATAAGCTCATATAAGATAAAGATGTATAAATATAAAAATTAGTTTAATCACAAAAATCGCATTTTAAATTGTGATCCTTGCAAGCTAAATTACGAACTTCACTAGGAAGTTTCCCCTTGTATCTTTTGTAATAAATGGAAAATTTGCTATGGGATGTGTATCCAACAGACTCTGCTATTTCCTTTATAGGTAGTTCGGTATTTAAGAGAAGAGTTTCAGCTACATTCATTCTTTTTCTTTGGGTGTATTCTGTAATGCTTTGACCATATTTTTCTTTGAACAAATTTTTTAATTTTGTTCCGCTCATTTTAGATATTTTTTCAAGGGTTTCTTGATTTACATTCATAGTGAAATGATCATCTAAAAATCTTGCTACATCTTCAAGTGCTTTATTATCATCGGACTTAATTTTATATTTATTTCTATTTAAGTAGGTATCTATAACAATGCTTACCCATTCATTTGCTTTGGCTTTAAAGAAAAAATCAGCGGCAGGAGAGTCCATCTTACAATTTAATATTTCCATTGCCACTTTTTCTAAGGATTTTGTAAGAATTATTTGATTCGGTTGAAGTAAAGCTGAATAAAATGATTCTGGATTAATGTTAATATATGCTAAATGTTTTTCTATTAGTTCTTTTTTAAAACCAATGGAAACAGCAAGATAACAACAATTCTCGTGTAATAAAAAAACGAAATTATCTCTTATGTTGTTAAAGTCAAAAGTACATAATGAATTTGCGGTAAGTGTTTGATAGGGATTAAATTTTTCTCCGTTTGCACTGACAATGTAGCTTGAATAAATTGAAACATAATCTGTCATGCTATAAGTGCTATTTTGAATTACTTCTTCTCTGATATAAAAATCATGGACATCAATAATAAATCCATCTCCTTCATAGAACCAATAAAGCCCTTCTGCAGAAGTAGAGTCCTCTTTATTCCAACAAAAAGTGTGCCCTGCACTTGAATACTTCTTATTGTTTTTACATTCATCTACTTTCATATATTCTTTTACAAAATCATAATATGACATAATACACCTATCCCTTTTATACAATATTCCAATTAGCCTTATTAATCCAAAACTATTGTATTAGCAATTATAACCTATATTATATAATATGAAAGCAATGTTACTTATTATCAAACAAGGAAATTTATATCTAAAAGGGATATTAAATAAAGGAGATATGATTATGAAGATTTACAAAAAACTATTTGCTTATGTACAGGATAAAAAATATCTTGGGGTTTTAGCTATAGTTTTTTCTGCTATATCTGCTGCACTTACGGTATATGGATATTATATAATCTACAAATTTCTAGATAAGTTAATAATTAATTCAAATTTATCTGGTGCAGAGAGTTTAGCATTAAAATCTGTTATTACACTAACCAGTGGAGCAATATTTTATTTTGTTTCAGAAATGTTTTCACACATCCTGGGATTTAGACTTGAAACAAATTTAAGAAAAAGAGGGATCGATGGTTTAGAGAAAGCTAGTTTTAGGTTTTTTGACTTGAACCCTTCTGGTCAAATTAGAAAAATCATAGATGACAATGCCGCACAAACTCATCAGGTAGTAGCTCACATGATTCCAGATAGTTCTCAGGCAATAGTTACACCCATACTTGTCCTTGTACTAGGCTTTATAGTAAGTATAAGAGTTGGCATAACCTTGCTTGCTCTTACAATAATTGGTGGCTTAATTTTAGGGGCGATGATGGGCGAGCAAGAATTTATGAAAATATACCAAGAAGCCCTATCTAAACTAAGTGCTGAGACTGTTGAATACGTTAGAGGGATGCAAGTTGTAAAAATATTTAGAGCAAATGTAGAGTCCTTTAAAAGTTTTTACAAGGCGATAAAAGATTACTCGAAATACGCTTATGATTATTCCCTATCTTGTAAAAAGCCTTATGTTTTATACCAATGCTTATTTTTTGGACTGATTGCGATTTTAATTATTCCTATAATTTATTTTATGGCTAGCTTAGGTAGTACCAAGGTGATTTTACTTGAACTTATCATGATTTTATTTTTATCAGGAGTTCTCTTTGTTTCATTTATGAGAATGATGTGGTACTCTATGTACATTTCTCAAGGCAATTATGCAGTGGATACTTTAGAGGCGCTTTATGAAGATATGCAAAAAGACAAATTAGTGCATGGTAATGTCAATAATTTTAAAAACTATAATATAGACTTTGAGAATGTTAGCTTTGCTTATAACGATAAAGCTGTCATTGAAAATTTATCCTTTAAATTAGAAGAGGGAAAGTCCTATGCACTAGTCGGTTCATCTGGATCAGGTAAATCAACAGTGGCAAAACTTATATCAGGTTTTTACAATGTTAATGAAGGAAACATAAAGATAGGCGGGATAGCAATAAGTGAATATTCTGACGAAGCCTTAATTAAAGCCATTTCCTTTGTCTTTCAAGATTCAAAATTATTCAAGAAAAGCATTTATGAAAATGTAGCCTTAGCTAATAAAGAAGCGACAAGAGATGACGTTATGAGAGCCTTAAAATTAGCAGGATGCGATTTGATATTAGACAAATTCCCAGAAAGAGAAAATACAATCATAGGCTCAAAGGGAGTTTATTTATCTGGCGGCGAAAAACAAAGAATTGCCATTGCCAGAGCAATTTTAAAGGATTCCAAAATTATTATTATGGATGAAGCATCGGCATCAATTGACCCAGATAACGAATTTGAATTACAAAAAGCTTTCAAAAATCTTATGAAGGATAAAACAGTTATTATGATTGCTCACAGGCTTTCTACAATTAAAGACCTTGATGAAATTCTTGTAATGGATAATGGCAAGATAATAGAAAGAGGATCAGATCAAGAGTTAATATCAAAAGATTCAAATTATAAGAGACTGCAAGAGATGTTTAACAGTGCGAATGAATGGAGGGTTTCAAATGAAGGAGTTTTATAAAAAAAGATTTGCTCTTACAGATAAAGGAGCAAGAAATTTAAGTAAAGCAACACTATCCTCATTTTTCGTTTATTGTATAAACATGCTTCCTGCCATATTACTAATGATTTTTGCTCAGGAAGTTTTGGAAAATATGGATAAAAGCAAGGGATTTTATATAGTATTCTCAGCCTTGACCTTGATAGCAATGTATATTTTGCTTTCAGTCGAATACGATAAATTATATAGCACAACCTATCAAGAAAGTGCAGACTTAAGAATAAGGACAGCGGAGAATTTATCAAAACTACCTCTATCATACTTTTCTAAACATGATATTTCAGATCTAGCCCAAACAATCATGGCTGACATTGAAGGAATAGAGCATGCAATGAGCCACTCGATACCAAAAGTGGGCGGTATGGCACTCTTCTTCCCACTTATATCCATCATGATGTTAGTTGGCAATGTAAAGATGGGTTTAGCTGTAATTATTCCAACGATATTAAGTTTTATATTTATACCACTATCTAAAAAACATCAGGTTAAGGGACAAAAAAGATATTATGATATTCTAAGAGAAAACTCAGAAAGTTTTCAGGAAAATATCGAAATGCAAATGGAGATTAAAGCCTATGGCTTATCAGAGGAAATGAAGGAAAAGCTGTATGAAAAAATGGAGAAAAGTGAAAAAGTCCACTTAAAGACAGAAATAGGACTTATTTTAACTATGTCTATATCTTCAATATTTAGCTTTATTTCCCTTGCAGTTGTAATATTTGTTGGCGTAAATCTAATTATTAATAAAGAGATAAGCGCCCTCTACCTTATAGGATATTTACTAGCGGCTATGAAGATAAAAGACGCTCTTGATGCATCTAAAGAGGGAATGATGGAGATATTTTATTTATCGCCTAAAATTGAAAGATTAAAAGAAATTCAAAATCAAGATTTACAAGAAGGCGATGACTATGAACTAAAAAAATTTGACATTGATTTAAAAGATGTTGAATTTGCCTACAATAAAGACACAAAAGTTTTAAATGGTGTAAGCTTTAAAGCTAAGCAGGGAGAGGTAACTGCTTTAGTAGGAGCAAGTGGTTGCGGCAAAACAACTATATTGAAACTTATATCAAGACTTTATGATTACGACGAGGGACAAATCTTAATCGATGGCAAAGATATAAAAGAAATATCAACAGAATCCCTTTTTGATAAGGTGTCTATTGTTTTCCAAGATGTAGTTCTATTTAATCAAAGCGTTATGGAAAATGTTAGGATCGGAAAGCAAGATGCAAGTGACGAAGAAGTTAAAAGAGCAGCAAAACTTGCAAATTGCACAGATTTTATAGAAAAATTGGATAAGGGTTTCGATACAGTTATTGGTGAAAACGGTGCTGAACTATCAGGCGGAGAAAGACAAAGATTATCAATAGCCAGAGCCTTCTTAAAAGATGCACCGATATTGATCTTAGACGAGATAGCAGCAAGCCTTGATGTTGACAATGAGAAAAAAATTCAAGAGTCTTTAAATAATCTAATTAAAGATAAAACTGTTGTCATCATTTCACACAGAATGAAATCCATAGAAAATGCAGACAAGATTGTAGTTCTTGAAAACGGAAAATTAGAAAGTGAAGGCAAACATGAAGAGCTTTTACAAAAATCAAAAGTTTATAGGAACTTAATAGAAAAAACAAAAATGGCAGAAGAATTTATTTATTAGGAGGACAGAAGCAAAGACTTGCAATAGCATCTGTTATGTGGAAGTATTCTCCGTTTGTCTATTTCGAAGAACCCAAAAGTGTTATGGATTATTCCAATATGATAAAAATATCGGCAGTCTTCGGATGACCTTTAACTTTTTGCTTAGTTTAACGCAGCAAATCATATAATTGAAAGAAATCAGCGTTATACGCTATAATTAAATTGATAATTAATATCATCCAAGTGTAAGGAGGCGTTTAATTATGACTTTATACAAGAGTATATTAATTGGTATTTTGGGTTCATTTCTAATGTTTTTGGGAGACATGACCCTATATTATGATCCAAATGATTACGATGGCAAGGATACTATAAATAATATTATTGGCATAATGAAAAATGTTAGCATAAAAAGATTATACATTGGTGGTCTTTTAGGTCCAATAGCTGCCTTTATATATTGCATTGGATTTTATCATATTGTTTTATCATGTCAGGAAAATTATTTAAATCTTGCTTGGTTTGTATTTTTAATAAATATCTTGGGAATGATACTTGGTGGAGCTTATCATATTCAATGTGCCTACTTAGGCTTATTATCTAGGTACGAAAACAAAGAAGCTTTTGATGAGTTTTTAAAATTTTTAAAACTTCAAGCAAAAATAGTTTTTGGGATTATGGCTATAGCAAATATAGCAATAGCAGTGTTAATTTTATTTGGATTCACCGTATTTCCAAGATGGCAGGCCTTATTTACACCGATATTTCTTTTGATTTTTACTCCAATTGTTGGAAGATTGCCAAAGGGACTGCATATGATTATTCGCGGTGGTTGGCTTAACATAATTTATTTTGTTTACTACTTATCTTTATTGATAAACTATACTAATATGAATTTATAAGCTTATAAAGTAAAGGGTTAGAATCATTATTTTAGTTGATACAGGGGAATTTTATAAAATTTATTATTTAAAGGAGAATTTTTTATGAAACAGTCAAATTTTATTGATAAGAGTACAAAACCTGATTATAGAAACTGGGTTCCTGCAAGTTTACTTAGGAATTTCATCGGAGGGACTATAATTACTTTTATTCTCTTTATAATTTTCGCAGGGACAGACCTTGTTCTCAGTGGAACTCCTAGGATTATCTGTGGAATTATTTTAGGAATTGCAGTCTTAATCCTTCTATTTTTTTCAATGATGCTTTCCTTTATGTATCGAACCTTTGATTACAAGGGCAAGAGGAAGCTTGCTAAAGTCATAATAGATGGGACTGCTGACTATGTAAAGATCCCGGACGGCGGCGTTGGACTAGATGTAGGATGCGGTAGCGGTGCACTTACCATTGCTTGCGCAAAAAGAAATCCAAAAGCGACCATGGTGGGCTGTGATATTTGGAGCGGTTCATATAAAGGGGAGTTTTCTAAAAAGATTTGTGAGGACAATGCAAAGGCTGAAGGTGTTTCTAATGTGAGATTTGAAGAGGGCAATGCAGTGAATCTTCCATTTGAAGATGAATGCTTCGATGTGGTGACAAGCAACTACGTTTATCACAATATAATGGGACATAATAAGCAAGAACTTTTACTAGAAACATTTCGTGTACTTAAAAAAGGTGGCGTTTTTGTTATTCATGATTTGACAAATAAATCAAGATACGGAGATATGGATAAATTTATCGAAAGGCTTAAAAAAGATGGCTACGAAGATGTGCAATTAATTGATACAACAAAGGGTCTTTTTATGGGTCACAAAGAAGCTTTATTGTTAGGACTTTACGGCTCAACTCTTATTATTGGAAAAAAATAAAATAGTATATAAATTACTATAAAAATTTGGAAAATTGATGGGGTATGTAAGATGAAATATAAGGGTTTTTATTTCTTATTATTTAAAGGTCCGATGAAAAAAGTTCTTATAGAAAAGTATGGTAAAGTATATGCTTCGGATATTATTAGAAAGAGCAAAGGTGTCTATAGAGATTTGGTTGAGAATATGGATGACATCGGTGCTGATAACCCAATGGTTTACAATGAAATGTTTGCTCTAGTATTTGTATCTCCATATTTAGCAAGTGAGAAAAAAATTCCGCCAGAAACCATCCGAGAAATGATGCGCAAATCTCTTTATTCTGTCAAATGGTTTTTTTCCTTAATTAATCTAAATACTAAGAGAGGAAAAGAGGCCAATAAGAAAAATATTCTTAAGTATTACAAGTGGTACACAGAAAAAAAGGAAAAACAATATCCAACTTCTTTTAAAGTGGACTTTGTTGACCAGCCTTATGATGGAGCTTGTTATTATAGAATTACCCGTTGTCCGATTTGTGCTTACACAAAAAAGCTTGGAGTTTTTGAACTAATGCCTCTTTTTTGTGAACTAGATGAAGTCATGATAAAACTTCAACATGGAGTTTTACATAGAAAAGAAACCATCGCTAAGGGAGGAGACTACTGCGATTTCTTCATTCTAGGAGACAAAGAGTAATAGATAATTTATTATTTTTAGTCTATTTGATTTAAAAAATTTTAATTAAGGGAAAAGAAATGAATATCATTACCTATGGAAATAGAAATAATAAGTCAATATTATTTATTCATGGCCTTGCTTCAACTGCAGATCGATGTTTCAAACCGTTGCTTCCTTATTTGCAAGATTATTTTGTAATTTTCTGTGAATTGGACGGACATTATGGAAGTAATCCAAAAGATTTAACTTCAATGAAAGAAACCATAGATTCCATAGAGAGCTACATATTAAATGAAATGAGCGGGAGTCTCTATGGACTATGTGGATTTTCTATGGGAGCGACCATCGCAGTTGAACTCATTGGAAGAGGAAATATTTCTGCTTTGAGAGTCCTATTAGATGGGGCGATTACTGCCGACTTGGGCTTGATGGCAAGGCCATTTACCTGTGCTTTTATTATTGGGACAAGTAGAATTAAAAATAAAAAGCCTCTACCTAAATTTTTATTAGATAAGCTTATGGGCAAGGATAATCTAAGCGTAATAGAAATGATGTATCCGCAAATTTCAAAAAAGACGATTAAAAATGTCTGCAAGTTTATCTATCATTACAAAGTTCCAAAAACTTTAACCAACTTTTCAAATCCGGTAATGTTTTGGCGAGGAAGTGAAGAGCCTATCCCTGGAAAAAGTGAAAAGATTTTAAGAGAGTATCTTCCGCAAATGAAGACAGAGGTGTTCGAAGGAATGGGCCACGGACAATTTCTCCACGAACATCCAAAAGAATACGCTGAGAAGCTAAAGATCTTTTTGGAAAACAAATAAGGAGCATATTATGGATATAACACGAGCAATATTAGATGGAATTGCAATGGCTGCTATCTTTAATGGTGCAGTGGCAGCTTTTGTATTGATTAACCCGAGGTTTTTCTTCGATTCCTATCCAAAAGAAATACAAAATTCGGCTCCAGAAAAGATGACGAAAGAAGAAAAAAGAATAAATGCAATACTTACGATTATAATTTCAGGAATCGTATTTATATATGGAGTGACCTCTCTTTTACATACTGGAATAAGAGAGCTTAGAGATCTTTTCTGGATGAGCTATATTCAGTGGATAATATTAAACTTGGGAGATTTCTTTTTATTGGATGTACTTTTGTTCCAAGGAAAGTACAAGGATAGGATAGTCATACCGGGCACAGAAGGACATGAGGACTACGAATTTGGAAATTGGATGAAACATTTGGCCATTAAGGAACATTTTATCTTGGTGCCATTTTTATTAATTCCAATCGCATCCATAGTAGAAGCGTGGCTAGTGATTCTACTTGGATTATAAAATAAAATTTGAAAGAAAGGAATAAAAGAAGCAGCAATAGAAAAAGCTTTTGTTGAAAGCTATAGGCAATTATGCCATGCAGATTCAACGATAATAGATGACTTTTTAAAATTGTTGAAGAAGAAATTAATGATAACACTTTATTTAAAGATCTGAAAAAGATAGAAAACTAATTAAATAGAATCATTAGTCAAGAAAAAAAGTTAGTTGATCTTCATTTAGAAGATAGTATAGACGAAGAAGTTTATGCTAAAAAGTATAAAAAACTTACAAAGCAAAAAGAAGAATTACTTGATGAAAAGAAAACACTGGAACTAACAATAAAAGATGAAAACTCTATCAAAGAAAGATTAAAGCAATTTGAAAAGATCTTAGAGAATAGAGAAATTATAGAGGAATTTAACAGAATAGTATTTGAAAGCATAGTTGATAAAGTCGTGGTGGGTAGAATTGATAAAGACGGAACAGTTCATCCTTATGACTTAACATTCTATTTCAAAACAGGAGTTAAAGATAGTCAAGATTCTAATAACTTTAAAGATAAAAGAAAAAATGCCAAAGACAATGACATTAATAAATTGTGTTCCTACAAGAATGACGAGGATAAAAAATTATGTTCCCAATCAAAAGACAACGCATGTTGAGACGGTGGTATTGATGTCGAGGAAATCAGGATGAACGGCTTGAAACGCTCAGGTTGTTGTCAAATAGTACTGTAACTGTAGTTTCGATGTCCATGGAGGAATAAACCACGAGAGAGGATAAAAAACATGAAGCATAGAATGAATCTTAACGATGCTCCGTTTCGGATGATAAAAAGCGGAGAAAAGACGATAGAGCTTCGCCTGTATGACGAAAAAAGGAGAACGGTCAAAATCGGAGACATGATCGAATTCGTCTTGATGGGAAACTCCTCAGAGCGTTTGAATGCACAGGTGACAGACCTGCATGTGTTTAAGTCTTTTGAAGAGCTTTATCACGAGCTGCCTCTGCTGAAATGCGGTTACACAGCTCAGAATATCGGCACGGCGTCACCGGCTGATATGGATATTTTTTATACAAAAGGCGAGCAGCAAAAGTACAGCGTGGTCGGCATTGAGCTTCGCCCTATACAGCCGCTCCAGATAGAGCGGCTGATTCTCCGTCCTTGGAAAGAAGCGGATGCGGAAGAGTGTTATAAATACGCAAAAGATCCACGTGTAGGTCCTATTGCCGGATGGCCGGTGCATACAAGCGTGGAAAACAGTCGTCAGGTTATCCTGGATGTGCTGATGGTGCCCGAGACTTACGCCGTCGCGCTGAAGGAGACAGGACTACCTGTTGGCAGCATTGGTCTGCATTTTCACAGTGACCTTGCTGAAAAGGATGACGAGGCGGAGCTTGGATATTGGATGGGTGTACCCTACTGGGGCCAGGGTCTTGTTACGGAAGCAGCAAGGGAACTGTTGCGCTACGCCTTTGAAGATATGAAACTTTCCCGGGTGTGGTGTGGCTACTATGATGGCAACGAGAAATCGAAACGTGTGCAGGAGAAGCTTGGATTCAAGTATCAATGGACAACCGAGGAAGTACCTGTGCCGCAGATGGGTGGACTTCGTAAGGGACACGTCAACATGATGACGAGAGAGGAATGGGCAGGCCTCATTACGCATAATACGCCGTCTTTGGAAGACTGCTAGAATGGTGTAGATGTTCTTTATGACGATATTGCTATCGATAATCCGGTAATTAAGATGTTTCAAAAGTATACTTTTAACGAAATGGGATGTGCTGAAACTGCAAAAGCCTATGTATGAACAATTATTTGAATTTAAAGGAATATAGCGATGCAACATGACTGTTGTTTTAGAGATTGAGATAAGTGGTTTAGATATAGAGCAGCAGCAATTATAGTCGAAGATAATTGCGTCTTGTTTGCAGGAAATAAAGTCAATGACTATTACTACTCCATAGGCGGAGGAGTTCTTTTAGGGGAAACATCTGAGGAGGACGTAAAAAGGAAAGTATTTGAAGAAACCGGGGTCAAATATGAGGTAGATTATCTTGCTGTGGTACACGATAATTTCTTTGCTGGAAGTTCCGACTTAAAGGGCTACGACTGCCATGAGATTGCCTTCTATTACATGATGAAACCGAAGGGCAATAAGAATCTTATCAGCCAGAGCGTTACTATGGGCAGCGTATAAGAGACTATGCACTGGATACCTATTGATGAACTTTATAATTACAAAGCTTTTCAATCTTTTATGCAAGAATAACTCCAATTAGATCATATCGGAGTTAAACATATCATTACAGATGAAAGAGCTTAACAAATCCAAGTTCGCAGCGCACTTGGACACATACTCTCCAGCGATACTCCTCTTGCCGGCCTACCTCCTGCAATGAGCGTACAGACAGGCTTCTTGATTCATGGTTATCATCAGGGTAGTCTTGATACATTGTGAGTGTATAGTATTGTTGTTAAGAAAATAGTATAGGTGTTGATTAGGGTGATAGAATAGTTAGTTTATAGGATATAACTAATAATCAGTAAAATTTTTATGGATATAGATCGGGAAAAATAAGGATCTTCAAAATATAAGTAAATTACAATTTGATTTTTGAGAAGTGATAATAAGATTTATTAACATAGGAAGTTTTGAGAGAGGTACTTAATGAATTTACTAAAGATAATACTTATAGTAGTGGGAGTCGTTTTTACTACATTTGGATATTTGATCTATTTTAAAGAAAAATATAATTTGATTAACGGTTTTGAGGCGGATTATAAATCTGGAAGAAAGACAGAATACTATGCTAAAAAGGTAGGATTGGTAGAACTTATCATTGGCATTATCTTTATTTTAATTGGGATTTACATGATAATCATTAAATAAATGCCTCCTCCTTTGTCTATCTATTAATTTTTGAGGACGTCGAAATAGAGAACTAATTATATATAATTAGTTTGGAAAATTTATATGATAAATAGAAGATTTGAAAAATAGATATAAATGTGTATTATAATACTTAACAGTACCCGACACGCCTCTTAACAACGCGGACCAAGTCGGGTCTTTTGATTTTACTTAATAGGCTTAAATATATTTAGTATAATATTATCATAAGCAATTGAGGATAATCGTGAGCAAATAAAAAATAAGTAGTTAAGTTAATAACTACTTATTAGGAAATCCTGAAATTGCAAATATGGAATCAATTGATATACTAGTAAATTTATCTTCATATTTATTTTTGATGGAGCTAATTGATGAGATTAAAGATTGGTATTCTTTTTCAGGAATAACTAGTTTAAGGACCAATATTAAATCATGTAAATTTTTTCCAGTATAATTCTCATCAAAAAACTTTTCAAATATAGCGGTTTGACCAGCTTTATTCAATGAGAATGAATACATGACTTCATCATGGGCACAAACATTTCTGAAAAAATTACAGATTTTAATTATATCTATAAGTTCAGTCTTACTAATTTTTTCTTTAGACTGGTAACTCTCTTTATATCTCTCACCAAAATCTTTAGCATTTTTATTTTGAAGAGATTCATCTAGGGAATTATAAAAATAAGATATATTTCCTAAAGTAAGGAAATTTACAAGAACCCAAAGAGGGATGTGGTCATGCTTTTTTATATAATGCTTAATAGGTTTCTTGCCATTTGAATTTTTATTTTCTCTACTTATGGCATTGGATAATGTCCCTATATTTTTCAAAACATAATTTAGCTGATGCTTTGATGCAGAATAATTTTCAATTTGTAAGTAAGGATATAGTCCATCTCTGTATAAGTCTGAAAAATGATAAGCACAGGATGTTTTTAGAAGTTTCTCAAAACGGAGTAGAGAAGAAAAAATCACTTCTTTTAATTTACGATCCATTTCATGAAGAGCATAAATTTCTTCAAAACTACTACCAGCTTTATATACATCTTCTACCTCATTAGAAGATGTATTGTCTAAAAATGGATTTTTATAGCTATTGATAAGGTTATAATAATTAACTTGTGATAAAATAATTTTAGCATATTCTGGATTATTAATGTTTAAACCTCTATTTGAGAGTATTTCAATTTGTTCATCATAAGTTTTAAACGGTTTACTCATATACACACCTCATAAAAAAACGCCCCGCCACGTATGGCGAGGGCTTGTTCCTTAGCTAAATTATAGCAGAATTATACTTAAAGTCAAGGATTGTAAGAAATAATTTTTTATGATGTATAATCAGAGATAGATATGTTCCCACATACAAGGCTTTTGAAAAAGTTACAATTTTATCCATACTGACCACTCAAGCCATGTG
>NZ_KV802399.1:54962-63800 GCF_001810675.1 Facklamia sp. HMSC062C11
TCCATACTGACCACTCAAGCCATGTGGAGACTATAGCGTTAATGACAAAGATTCATAGTAGAGCGACAAATTACAATTATAGGGAGAGTGAAAGAGGTGAACATTAAAGAAGAATTATTGGCATTACAGGATATTTCATATGCTGATTTTCAAGCGAAATTGACACCAAATATTCCGAGAGACCTATTTATAGGGGTTAGAGTTCCGGAGGCTAGGAAGCTTGCTAAAAGAATTATAGGGGAGCCGGAAACATTTAAATTTCTAAGAGATTTACCCCATAAATATTATGATGAAAATATGCTTCACGGACTCCTAATTTCTGAAATGAAAGACTATGATGCCTGTATTGAGGCAGTCGATGAATTTCTGCCTTATGTAGATAATTGGGCTGTTTGCGATATTATGTCTCCAAAGATTTTCAAAAAAAATAAAAAAGCACTTTTGGAAAAAATTAAAGAATGGTCCAAATCGGAAGAAGAATATACTTGCCGTTTTGGTCTTGAGATGTTAATGTCTCACTTTCTTGATGATGACTTTAAACCTGAGTATTTGGAGATACCTCTTTCTGTTAATAACGATGAGTATTACGTTAAGATGATGATTGCATGGTTCTTTGCAACGGCTTTGGCAAAGCAATGGGATGCAACCATAAAACACATTGAAGATCAGCGCCTAGACACATGGGCTCATAATAAGGCAATACAGAAAGCACGTGAAAGTAAGCGCATTACATCGAAACAAAA
Organism: Facklamia sp. HMSC062C11; assembly: GCF_001810675.1. Lineage (NCBI taxonomy): Bacteria > Bacillati > Bacillota > Bacilli > Lactobacillales > Aerococcaceae > Facklamia > Facklamia sp. HMSC062C11. The sequence continues at coordinate 55,706 of NZ_KV802399.1, forward strand.
AGAATATTTAAAGTCACTTAAAGGATGACGAAATTTAGTTGATATTGAACTTTAACTTACACCTCCTAGGACATATTTTTTTGCATTTTCTACCATGCAAGGAGTGTTAAAATCAACTTTTCGATGTATGCTATCATCAGGTTAGTCTTAATAAATATTAAAATTGTTGTGTGTTCGACAAGAAAACAGGAAATTGAAGTTTTACTAGTAAAGTAAAATGATAATGGGAATGTTAAAACGCTAATTTATAAATATGTTCGATATGGAATTATTTCTAAATAGATTTGAATTATATGACTTTATTCTTCATAATATACTTAGATTAAGTTCCAAATTTGTTAAACAAGGAAAGTTTAGACTTATAATGAATAGCTTAACTTATTCGTTATGGATATATTCCCACATGCGAAGCTTTTGAAAAGTTTCAAAATTTATTCATACTGACCACTCAAGCCGTGTCGAGGCAGTGACACTGCTTGTGAAGGCGCGTTAGCGTATGAAGAATCACCTGTCCTGTCCGTGCACGGATTGCCCAAGAATGACGAGCGAAGCGAGAAAATGATTGGATGCAATCGGATGCTGAGGCAGTGGTATTGCTTGAGGCTGTTCGAACGAAGTGAGTTACAGCGTCAGATCTGTAGCGATATAGTAGGTGATTGAAAAGAAAAGCTCTAAATTGTATAACAGCGAGGTTCTTGAGAAGTTGTGACTTCTTAGGAACCTCGCTTTTAGGTTTTTAGAGGAGAAAATGGGTGAGATCTGCTAGAATAAAGGTGTGCGTATGGGGAAACTGGTCGACTGTTGAAAGACTGATAGGATGCTATGTTTGATTTTTACACACAAGGTCGACTTTATCGTTTTGCTGGAGTATTGAGAGCTTCATTTATTAAACGGATACCTGTACTGGACCCATGTTGTGGAACAGCAAGATTTTGATTGCAGCGATGCACAATATGCTCTTTTTAAGAGCAAATTAGTTCCTACTATTCTACAGGAAGAATGGTTGAGAAAAGCCCATTCGCTTGCAAAAAGGATAATAAGACAAGAGAATACGAAAGTATTTAAGAAACACCGAAAGAAACTAATAGACACGATTAAAGCGTGGACAGAGTCTGATCAAATGTATACTTGTCGTTTTGGACTGAGAATGTTAATGATTCATTACTTAGATGATGATTTTCTTTCAGAGTATTTGGAGATCCCAGCTAGTATTCGTTCTAAGGATTACTACGTGCAAAAAATGATAGCTTGGTATTTTGCAACAGCCCTAGCTAAACAATGGGAGCCACTTTTTCATTATTAAGTGAGAAAAGACTTCTCCCTGATGTGCATAACACAACGATATAAAAAGCTCGTGAAAGTAGACGAATAAGTGATGAGAAGAAGGCGTGTTTGAAGTGCTTGAAAAGATAGTTTCAACTTATCTGAATCAATCCCTTCTTATCCCTATCATGAGAGTCATCTGAAGCAGTACAAGAGAAAAAGTACAATGAAAAATAGTTTAGTTGAGTTTATTAATCAGAGGTCCGTGCCAACGAAAGGAGAATTTATCTTTGAAACAATTACCCATTCTACTTTATGAAACTGCAAAGCAAAACGTCTATGTGGATGTTTATTTTAAAGATGAAACCTTTTGGATGAATCAGAAGATGATGGCCGATTTATTTAATTGTAGTTCAGATAATATTTCCTTACACCTCAAAAATATTTATAAAGAAGAGGGGAGAAGGAGCAACTACCGAGGAATTCTCGGTAGTTCGAGAGGAGGATGAATCATGAACTTGGAGAAGTATCGGAGGGAAATTAAGAATCGGGTCAGCGTCTATCAAGCGCTTATTGCCGTCGCCCTAGTATTTGTTATCATTGGCAATGTGCTTTTGAAGGATAGGGGACAAATGGTAGAGAGTGTTAGAGGCTTTGCAACAGGTCTTTTTATTGGGATAGAATTAGTCTGCGTCTTTCAATTAGGAAAATTGTGGAAGATGTTTAAAGATGAAGAAGTTCTAAAAGAAGTTTATATCAGAGAACATGATGAAAGAGAAGCGTTAATTCAAATGAAATCTGGCCTCCATGTGATCCCAATTTTATCTTTCATCATCTTAATCTGTGCAATTTTGGTAGGTTTCTTCAACGATACAGTCTTCTATACTTTGGTTGTTGTAGGAATTGGCCAGATACTAATAGCCCTTGCCCTCAAAATTTATTGGAAGAACCACCTTTAAAATAACTTTGAAATAAGAGAGATGTAGACCTATGTAGTGGCAGTGACATGGGACTATGCCTCTCTTTTTGGTATAATACCCCTAGAGAAAGAAGTAATTGTGACCTAAACGGGAAAAATCGATTAAATTGATTAATGAAGGAGGTAGTTACGAATGACGGAACATGATAGCAATGGAGAAATTATTATCTATCAAAGTGAAGATGGTTCGAGTAAGTTAGACGTTAAACTTGAAGATGAAACAGTTTGGTTGACACAAGCTCAGCTCGTTGATCTTTTTCATTCAAGTAAAGCGAATGTTAGCGAGCATATAAAAAACATCTTCGATGAAGGAGAACTTGAGGAAAATTCAACTGTTCGGGAATTCCGAATAGTTCGTCGAGAAGGAAGCCGAGAGGTTGCTCGTAATATTAAACATTACAATCTGGATATGATTATCTCACTCGGCTACCGCATCCAATCTAAAGTCGCTACGCACTTCCGTCGCTGGGCCACCGAACGTCTGAAAGAATATATCGTTAAAGGTTTTACTATGGATGATGAACGACTTAAAGGTCAAGCGGGCGGTAATTATTGGAAAGAATTATTAGATCGCATCCGTGATATTCGCTCCTCAGAAAAAGTTATGTACCGTCAAGTCCTGGATTTATATGCAATTAGTATTGACTATGATCCTAAGAGTCAAGAATCGATTTCCTTCTTTAAGATGGTTCAAAACAAATTGCATTTTGCAGCTCATGGACACACGGCAGCTGAAGTGATTTATCAAAGAGCAGATGCAAGCCAACCTTTTATGGGACTAACTACTTTTTCAGGGGCTATGCCAACTCTGAAAGATATCCAAGTGGCTAAGAACTACTTAAAGGAAGATGAATTAAAAATTTTGAACAACTTAGTTTCTGGGTACTTTGATTTTGCTGAAGTTCAAGCCATACAACATAATCCTATGCATATGAGTGATTACGTTGACCATTTGGATCGTGTCCTCAGTGTGACTGGACGACCTGTTCTGCAATCTGCAGGTAAGATCAGTCACCAACAGGCCATGGATAAAGTGAAGAAAGAGTATCGTGAGTATCAAAAGAATACTTTGTCTCCAGTGGAAGAGGACTATTTGCAGACGATTAAAGCGCTGGAGCAAGAGGTCAAGAATGAAGGTAAATAATAATTTTGCTAGTCATACTCCCTATCCATCATACCAAAACCAATCCAACCCTTATCCCCAACACATGTGGAGACTATAGTGTTGCTACAACGAGCAGATACGTAGAAATCCTTTATTTTAAGCACTTTTACAAGCATATCGTCTTTACAGGACAAAGGGATAAAATTAGAAATAAAGAGATAAAAGACTATATCAATGTTTCTGTAGTGATTGATATAGAGTGGGGAGATACGAAATAATATTAGAAGACAGTGTATTATTTAGAATACAAACAGTGATATAATGTTATGAATAGAAAGGGATTATACGCAACCGTATTTTGGAGGTGAAATGTTTGGATAGGTATGATTATATAGAGAGTATTGTTTCTTTTCTCAAAGGAGTAACAGGTATTAACTATCAGTTGCAGTTAAAAGAAATTTTGGCTGTATATTATAAGTATTTTGGAAAAGTCTACGAAATGCCAGATTTTTATGGTGGTGATCAAAAAAATGATGGGTGTGTTCTTGAAGATGGATTATTTTATCAGGTTTTTGCACCTACTAGATTAAAAGATTCATTGAAAAAAGAGATTCAAGAGAAGTTTATCGAAGATTTAAGCGGTTTGTTAAAAATAATTTATGAAGAAAAAAAGTGGAATGGAAACTTAAATAATTTTATATTTATTGTTAATACATTTGACAATAATCTTCCCCATGATAGTGAAGGCTTTTTCGAAAATAAGGTCAATGCACTTAAAGAAAAATATTCTATAACTTTTGAGTATAGAGTAACAAATACAGATTATGTTCGTGATATTTTAACGGAAATCAATGATATTGAAGTGTTAAAAAGAATTTCAGCAACATTACGAATTAGGAATATGATGGATTATAATGCTATTAATGAGCAAATAATTATGGACTTAATAATTGGGATTTCGGGTAATCTTAGTTGTCAATCCATAAATGGAAAATCGGCACAATCATATCAAAGAATATCGTCAGTTGAAAAAATATCAATCAATTCTTTGAATGAAAAAAGAGATGAAATAGAGAGTATTATTTCTAAATTAGATGTTGTAGAAAATGCTGTTAACACGATTAATCAAGATATACTATATGAAAATAAGTTTGAAAGAGTAAAAGAACAAGTTATTAATAAGTATGCTGAATTATCAGCACAAGTTCACGGAGTTGAATTGTATGATACATTGGTAAATGAAATGTTATCATACTCTCAAGATAAATGGCATTTAGATGTGCCAATGAAGTTTCTAATAGTTTATATATTTGATAAATGTGATATATTTGAAAAAGAGAGGTGATAGGTATGATATTACCAGATAAATATACTTCTTTAACCGAAAGTTTTATTGGTATCAGTGCTGTATTACTAGATACATTGGGTAATAAAAAACTTACTGTTGACAAACTATGGAATAACTTTAATAAAAAATATGTTAAAACAAATAAGCTTAAACATCCTCCAGTTTATCAAAAGTATATTTATGTGTTAGAGTTTATGTATCTATCAAATATGGTTTCTTATAACGAGAAAGGGGAAATTGTAAATGAAAATATTAGAGCTAATAATCAAGGATCCCCAAGGGAAACCAATTGAGGAGATAAAATTTAATGAAGTAGGAGTTTCTTTTATATACGGTGACATACAAGACTCAGCGAACCTAAAAGGAACTATAAACAGTTTAGGAAAAACTCTGTTACTTAAATTCGTTGATTACATTTTTGGTGCAAATGAAGATTTGGCTATGGTTAAAGAGCCAATTCATGGATTTAAATTAGAGGCAACTGTAAAATATAAGAGTAAGTACTTCACTGTTTTACGAATATTGGGAAACTCTGAAGAAATATATATAGATGGAAAAGAGTATAGCTTATCAGAGTATAAGGATTTTTTTCAGCTAAAAAGAAGATTACTTGGAAAACAAATTATTTTAAGTAAGAAGTCAACTGAAATCAGCCAAAGAACAAATGCCAGCAAAGATGATGTAATTAGTTGTTTGGAATTGTTGAACCTAAAAGATATTTTAGAGGAAATAGGTAATATTTATGAATCTCAAGATCGAATAAAGGAATTAAAGAAAAATAAAAAAGAATTAGTTTCTTTTTATGGAAACTTTGATGTCAAGCAAATTGATGGAGAAATATATTTTATTGATAAAGAGGTTGAACGTCTTACTAAAGAATTAAAGAAAGTAAGTAATAAAATAAAGACAATCGAGATTGCAGATATACAAAAAGATGTCGTTGAAGAATATTCAGAGAAGAGCAAAGAGTTAAAAAGAATAAAGAGAACTTATGAGATGAATAAGTTTGAGAGTGATAGATTATTACAATTTATAGAAGATTCAAATCAAGTTGATATCTCAAGTGAACACATTTTAGCAATTTTTAATAAAGCAAAGCAAGAAGTTCCCGACATGGTAAAGAAGACCATTGATGAAGTTGAAGAATTCCATAGAAAAGTCTATGAAGAAAGAAAAGATTTTCTGAATCAAAGAAGGAGCATAATACTTTCTGAAATGGAAGAAATGAACAAAAAAATTTATTCTTTATCGACTGAAATCAACAGAATTGGTGCGATTATTTCAGAAAATGAAATCTATAAAGAATCAATTGAGTTATACGAGAAATATAATAATGATTTACAAGAAGTTAAATATAGGCAAGGTAAGTTATCTCAAGTTAAAAATATAGATGATGCCATTGCTATAGAAGATTCCAATTTATCTTCAAGCTTTAGCCATGCAGCACAATTAAGAAAGGAATATGATAGTATAATTCAGGAATACAGGGACTTTATATTTGATATAACTAAATCTATATATGATACCGATGTAAATTCCTATTTTGATATAAAAATTAGAAACAAGAATTTAAGAAATAGACCTGTCATTTTTGAGTTTACACTTAAAGGCGATACTGGTGAAGGGGTTGGTGAAGTAAAGAAAAACTTGATGGATTATTTAATTTGCAGATATAATAATCAATTGGAAGTTATGATTCAAGACTCATCTTGCTATAATGGTATTGACCCACGTCAAATAGTTGGTATGCTAGGTCAACTAAATAATATTTCAGAGGTATCTAATAAACAGATAATTGTTTCAGTAAATAAATATCAACTAGGGAACTATGATTCTGTAATTAAAGAAGTGGAAGAGAAGAGTTCCATTATCTTATCAGAAAATCGCAACCTTTTAGGCTTCGAATTCTAATATCATTAAATTAAAAGAATTAATATTGTAAATGAGACGTTCAAATAAGAGCGTCTTTTTTATTGGCTAAAAACTAATAAAAAAATAGAAAGGATTTTTTACGATGATGTTTTCAAATTTTGGTCGATCTCCACCTCGAGAAACATAAAACAAATTAGATTCATTAACCACAAACAGAAAGGATAGGTAAAAATATGGAACTTAAATTTGTCATTCCCAACATGGAAAAAACATTCGGAAACTTAAAGTTTGCTGGCGAGGATAAAATCTTACAGCGAAGAATCAACGGACAGCTTACTGTCTTATCTCGAAGCTACAACTTATACTCTAATGTTCAAAGAGCAGACGATATTGTCGTTGTTTTCCCTGCTGAAGCTGGAGAAAAGAATTTTGACTTTGAAGAAAGTGTAAAACTAATTAACCCACGCATTACAGCAGAGGGTTATAAAATTGGTACTCGTGGATTCACTAATTATATTTTACATGCAGATGATATGGTAAAAGCCTAAAGAAGGAGAGGGATTTAATAATGAGATTAGCTAATGGTATTGTATTAGAAAAAGACGCAACCTTTGGAGAGTTGAAATTTTCCGCACTCCGCCGTGAAGTACGTATTCAAAATGAAGATAGTACAGTTTCAGAGGAAGTTAAAGAACGTACCTATGATCTAAAATCCAAAGGACAAGGACGTATGATTCAAGTAAGTATTTCCGCTAGCGTTTCTTTAAAGGACTTTGACTATAATGCAAGGGTAGAAATTATCAACCCAATAGCTGATACTGTTGCTACTGCTACCTTTCGAGGGGCAGATATAAACTGGTACATCAAAGCAGATGATATTGTTCTGGCAAAAGATTCTAATTCATTCAGAAACCAACCATCTAAAAAAGAACCTGTTAAAGAAAAATAGTCTCTCTACCTCCCACTAAATAGAAAGGAGAAGATAACGGATGAAACAGATTGAATTTTATGGTAAAAGGATTCGTCCGAGTGACAAAGATTTAGTCTTTCATTTTACAATAGCTACCTTGCTACCAGTTTTCCTGCTGGTTGTTGGACTGTTTCATATTCAAGCAATCCAGCAGGTCAATTGGCAAGACTTTAACCTATCGCAAGCAAACCAGATTGACATTCCCTATTTAATGATGAGTATAAGTGTCGCAATTCTTGTTTGCTTGCTGGTGGTATTTCTATTCAAAAGATATAGATATGATATAGTAAAACAACTCTACCACTGTCAAAAGCTGGCAAAGATGATTTTAGAAAATAAGTGGTATGAATCGGAACAGGTTAAAACAGATGGCTTCTTTAAAGATTCATCCAGTCGTACTAAAGAGAAGATAACTTACTTCCCCAAAATCTATTACCGCCTTAATAACGGATTGATACAAATTCGGGTAGAAATTACTTTAGGAAAATATCAAGACCAGCTCTTACACCTAGAAAAGAAATTAGAAAGTGGCTTGTACTGTGAGCTGACGGATAAAGA
>NZ_KV802399.1:63900-69208 GCF_001810675.1 Facklamia sp. HMSC062C11
TGTGAGCTGACGGATAAAGAGTTAAAGGATTCTTACGTGGAATATACCTTGCTTTACGACACTATCGCTAGTCGGATTTCTATTGATGAAGTACGAGGTACAGATGGAAAATTACGACTGATGGAAAATGTATGGTGGGAATATGACAAGCTCCCTCATATGCTGCTTGCTGGGGGTACAGGTGGCGGTAAGACCTACTTTATTTTAACACTGATTGAAGCATTGCTTTATACAGATTCAAATCTGTATATTCTTGACCCAAAGAATGCTGACCTTGCAGATTTAGGCTCTGTGTTAGAAAATGTTTACTACAAAAAAGAGGATATGCTTTCCTGCATTAATAATTTCTATGAAGAAATGATGGAACGCAGTGAGAATATGAAGCAAATGGAAAATTATAAAACGGGAGAAAATTATGCCTATTTAGGACTTCCAGCCAATTTTCTTATTTTTGATGAATACGTGGCTTTCATGGAAATGCTGGGAACAAAAGAAAATACCGCAGTCTTATATAAATTGAAACAAATTGTTATGTTAGGTCGCCAAGCTGGATTCTTTTTAATACTGGCTTGTCAACGCCCAGACGCAAAATATTTAGGTGACGGAATCCGTGACCAGTTTAATTTCAGAGTAGCACTTGGAAGAATGTCTGAAATGGGTTATGGCATGATGTTTGGTAGTGACGTACAAAAAGAGTTCTTCTTAAAGCAAATCAAAGGACGTGACTATGTAGATGTGGGAACAAGTGTCATATCAGAGTTTTACACGCCCTTAGTACCAAAAGGTCATGACTTTTTAGAGGAAATAAAGAATTTATCTAACAGCAGACAGTCCACGCAGGCGACGTGCGAAGCGTAAGTCGCAGGTGTGGACTGATCTTGCTGGCTGGTGTGGCGATAGCCACGGCAGCACTTAACCCCCCGTATCTAACTGGGGGGGTACAAATCGACAAGAAACAGACAAAAAAATAGCAGAAAACCCTTTGGTTACAAGGGATTTAGGAAATTTGGGCGTATGTCAAATGAGCTTCAATAGTTGACATACGCTTTTTTGATTGGAGGGATTAAGCTGAATGAAAACACTTGGGTACAGGAATTAAAAGAAAAACGTATTACTTATGGGCTTTCACAAAATCGTATGGCAATTGCGACAGGCATTACAAGACAATATCTTAGTGACATTGAAACAGGCAAAGTCAAGCCATCAGATGAATTACAAGAATCCCTTTGGGAAACACTGGAACGCTTCAATCCAGACGCTCCCTTGGAAATGCTCTTTGATTATGTGAGGATTCGATTTCCTATAACAGATGTCAAACACGTAATTGAGGATATTTTGAGGTTGAAAATTTCTTATATGCTTCATGAGGATTATGGTTTCTACTCTTATACAGAACATTATGTTTTAGGTGATATATTCATTCTATGCTCCCATGAGATAGAAAAAGGGGTACTGGTTGAATTAAAAGGTCGTGGTTGTCGTCAATTTGAAAGTTATCTTTTGGCACAACAAAGAAGCTGGTATGAGTTCCTTATGGACGTCTTAGTGGCTGGTGGTGTGATGAAACGTCTTGACCTTGCTATCAATGATAAAACTGGGATTTTAAATATTCCTAACCTCACAGAAAAATGTAGACAGGAAGAATGTATTTCAGTTTTCCGTAGTTTTAAAAGCTATCGTAATGGTGAGTTGGTACGCAAAGATGAAAAAGAATGTATGGGAAATACACTCTATATCGGTTCACTCCAAAGCGAAGTCTATTTTTGTATCTATGAAAAAGACTATGAACAGTTCAAGAAAAACAATATTCCCATTGAAGATGCAGACGTAAAAAATCGTTTTGAAATTCGATTAAAAAATGAGCGTGCCTATTATGCAGTACGTGATTTATTAGTCTATGACAATCCAGAGCGTACTGCCTTTAAAATTATCAATCGCTATATCCGTTTTGTAGATAAAGACGATACAAAACCCCGTTCTGATTGGAAACTCAATGAAGAATGGGCTTGGTTTATTGGAAGCAACCGTGAACAATTAAAATTAACGACAAAACCAGAACCATATTCTTTTCAACGGACGTTGAACTGGCTGTCTCATCAAGTCGCACCTACTTTAAAGGTAGCCATGAAATTAGATGAAATCAATCAAACACAGATTATCAAGGAAATTTTGGATAATGCCAAACTAACGGAACGACATGAGAAGATTTTAAGACAACAGTCAGTAAACGATAAGGAAATAATCACTTAGTACTTTCCTGTAAATTAAATAATTGTAAAAAAGAAAGGAGAATTTTTATGAATTTTGGACAAAACCTTTATAACTGGTTTCTATCAAATGCTCAATCATTGGTACTCTTGGCTATCGTTGTGATCGGCTTGTATCTTGACTTCAAGCGTGAGTTTAGTAAGTTAATTAGCTTCCTCATCATTTCTATTATTGCAGTAGGATTGGTTTTTAATGCAGCGGGTGTGAAAGATATTTTATTGGAGCTATTCAATAGAATTATTGGCTCATGATACTTCTATAATAATGATATAATATATCTAATTAAAACATGGGAGGATTGATGAATGACTAAAAAATCAAAAAACTCAAAGTTTTTAAAAATAATTTACTTTGATGAAGTAGCGGCTAATGATTTTGTAACCATTAAAAATGGTGGAAAAATTGATTGGTCAACAAATGAAAATAAAGAAAGGTTAGCTAAGCTTGTAGCGGAAATAGATGCTCAAGCAAAAACTGGATTCAACCTTTTTTCTACTTTTAAGGCAACTATTTCTGGTAGTGTTAATACAGGTTATGATTCTAAAATGGCTAAAATAATGGAATCAACAATATCAAACACTTTATTAACTGATTATCTGTCACTAGCTGTAGATGATAAAAACATTCATATCTTTAAATCTGAAGAGGTATATGCTCCAGAAGAATCCATAACCATCTATAAAATGTATAGTTCATATTTAAATGTGGTACCTAAAGAAGAAATACCCATTGATTTAACTGAACTTAATAAAGCTATACTTGGAGATAGAGGATATTATCAAATGCTTTTAGGAAGCGAACCTGTTCCTAAAACAGTTTTAAGATTTAATATTAACGCTTTTAAAAATAGTTATACGTTAGCAGACTTATCAAAAATGAATCTTACTTACTATGGAATTAAAGTAGGAACTTGTACATTGAATCAACTATCAATGGAAAATGAGTTTAAATTCGAAAAGAAAAAAAATGAAATAGACGTTACTGAAATAGTTACTGGGGAAAAAAATGAAGATAAAAATGATTTACTAGATGTATACGATGTAGTGTTAGGTGGTGTTATTAGTGAGTGATATAGTGATATTTTATGGTTCAAGAGTAAAATTTAATAAATCAATTCCACCTCAATATAAAACACTAACAGAATTAGTATATGAGAATGACAGAGATTCAAAAAATATGGTTATTCAGATATCTGATCAACCCCAACCAAAGAGTGAACCAGAAAAGATTAGGGTAGAAAATATAGTTGTGGGTTCAGATGAATACGCTGGTGTTAGAGAACATGTGATTATTAACTTTAATAATTTTTTAAGTAAATTTGATTATGATAGATTATATCTGCATAATCCCCCATTACAAATTAGTAATCAAATTAAGCGGTTATTTCCAGAAACAGAAGTACATAATCAAGAATATACTAGTTTGGATATAGATGATTTAAAAGAAATCAATTCAAAATACGATGACAGAATTATTGGTCAAAAAAGTGCAAAAGAGAAATTACTACAAGCATTGTTTCCTGTTACCTTATCTAATCGTAAAAAACCAATAGTTATACTATTATATGGAATGTCTGGAATCGGTAAGACCGAAACGGCAAAATTCATTTCAGAGATTATTGGAGAACCATTATTTAGAAAACAATTTTCTATGTATCAAAATAGTCAGTTTGCTAATTATCTTTTTGGTGGTGCACATTATGAAAAGAGTTTTGCTAAAGATTTATTAGATAGAGAATCAAATGTATTATTACTAGACGAATTTGATAAAGCCCATCCGTCATTTCATAGTGCTTTTTATCAACTATTTGATGAAGGAATTTACGAGGATCAAAACTATTATTTGGAATTAAAAAAATCAATAATAATCTGTACATCGAATTACCTAAGCCTTGAAGAGATTGAAGAAAACCTAGGAAGTCCTATATTTTATAGATTCGATAAAATTATACATTTTAAAGAGTTAACTATTGAAGAAAAAAATAAAATCGGTCAAAAAATCCTTGTTGAATCTTCAAAACAATATGAAATGCCCCTATCTCCTGATGTTAGAGAAAGACTCTTTGATAGTTTTATATATTGTTCAAATGTTAGAGAGATTAGAAATTTAATACAGGATACTTTTGCATTTAACGCAATAGTTAATGAAATCGAAAAAGAATAATAGTAAAAACATTTGTATTGTTAAATAAAAAAGCATTAGATAAATTGAGGTGACCCTCAAAAGTTGGACTTTTATCCAGAACACATTTTTACGTGTTCTGGATATTTTTTATTCTTTTATGCTGTATATTTCATGCGATATTCTACTGGGCTCATAAAGTCCAGTTTTTTCTTGATGCGTTCGTTATTGTAGTATTCAATATAGTCTTCGATCGTTTGTTTCAATTCATCATAAGAGTTAAACGTGTGACCATAATAAATTTCTTGCTTTAAGATGCCAAAGAAGTTTTCCATGGTGGCATTATCTAAACAATTTCCTTTACGAGACATACTCTGAAATATTTTTTGATCTTTCAAGGCGTTGACGTAAGGCTTCATTTGATAAGCCCAACCTTGATCGGAATGAAAAGTTCTTCGAAACGAACAATCTTTTGTCTGTTCGACGGCTTGTTCTAAAGCCTCCATAATCGGTCCAAATGTCGGTTGCTTACTGATGGAATAACTAATAATCTCTGAATTATACATATCTAAAAAAGGATTTAAATATAACTTTTTAATCCGTGGAATTCCCATTGAATCATATTCATAATACTTAAATTCTGTGGTGTCTGTGGTAATTTTTTGATGGGGAATTGATGTCTTAAATCGACGGTGAATACGGTTCGGTGCGACTTCTCCGACGTCTCCCTTATAAGATTTATATTTCCGATTTCGATGGCCAAAACAAGTGACCTGAATACCCAGTTTTTGACACAGTTTTTGGGTTTTATTTTCTGAGATAACATAGCCTAACTTACCTAACTCAGCCCAAAGTCTCCGATAGCCGTAGTTAGGATGGAGTTCCCTAAGTTCTAATAATTGTGTTTCAATGGCTTGAT
>NZ_KV802399.1:69308-76164 GCF_001810675.1 Facklamia sp. HMSC062C11
TAAATCTTTCAACTTATATTGATGACGGAGGCTATAGACTAATCTCGAGCGTTCTTCGTTTGTTGCTTCTTCTTTTCTAATCTGAGCCTCCGAAATTCTTTTAAAATATCATTTTCCATTCTTAATCGATAATTTTCTTCTTCGAGTTCTTTTAAACGTTGCGCTGAATCAGCGGATGGAGATAGTGATGGCTTTGTTTTCTTTTCTTTTTTCGACATTTTTGATGGCCTCCCTCGTTGTTTTGGTAAGAGTCCATCAATCCCATATTTGCGATAGTCGACTACCCAACGCGCGCCAATAAAGTGGGATTATTGATCCCATATTGATTCGCTAGAGATTGATAGCTTTTCTCACTTGTTAAGTAAGATTGTACTATTTCTAACTTGAATTCAACAGGATAAACTTTCTTTTGTCGAGAACGCAATAATCCCTCCTCGCCTAAGGTTTGGTAGGCATTAATCCATTTTTTGATGGTAGTATCACTTTTAATCTGATATTTTTTCGCTAAATATTCGTAACTACCTGCTCCTTCTAAATATTCTTCGACAATTTTTCGTTTAAATTCATAACTATATTTTGCCAATATAAATATCTCCAAAAAAGTTAGATTTTTGGTCCAACTTTTTGGGGGCACTACAAATGTAGGTGCTTTTTCTATCTATCTAAAGCAACATCTAATAACGTATTCGGAAATGCCAATTTAAATCATAAATTATTTTAAGTAATGTAAAATTACCTTTGTTTGAAAGCGGTATCTAAGTGATATATAATAAACCCATAAATAATCAGGAGGTAGGTTATTATGTTTGAAGGCTCCTTTTTTTCTTAGATACGTTAAGAGTACACTCGGTATGCTGCCCTAGATCCTCAAGGCCTATATGCTATGGGTTCTTTTGTAAATAGAAGTGCTGAAGATATGAACCAATCTGAATTTCAGCTTATGCCTTTGCCAAGTTCAATTACGATGTTCAACACAATAAGAGAAATAATCAATGAACCGAGTTTTATAGCAACCTTTCCAACAGACGCTCATTTATATACTTCCTCAAATAGAGATATTAGAAAAGAACTTCAAGAATTGTATGGTATGAATTTTTCCATTTCACAAGAAGGTGGAGAGTATTTAGATGGAGTAGGTAATTACTTTCCAAGACATACACTTAGATTGATCGAAGCGTTGATCAAAATTATAAAATTCACTACGTTCTAATAGCAGGAATTGCTCCGTTAGAAATTAAGGCATTAGAGTATCATAATGATGACAATACCGCATACACAGGGAACGTATTTAAAGAGTTTCAAAGTGAAATTATTTTTGATGTCAATAAATTAGAGGAGTTAATGATTGAATTAGCAAGAGAATATTTTGGTCGTGATATTTATGTTGAAAACATTGAACGACAAATGAGAGAACCAATTTTAAGGGGTAAAGATCAGGAACTTTTTTATTATCAAATAAAGACTAATCTAACTTGGTTTAAAAATTAATAAGATTTACTTAGTACCTATAGAAGTGGTTTTATATTGCGTATATTTAGAGGAGGTTTAAATGAATCCATTTAAGAGAATTTGGATTCGTCTCATTCGTAGTCCAGTTAAAAACACTAGCTTAGGAAGTCAAGGATTTTCTTTTGTTGTAAATTCTTCTGGGAAACTTGTTAATGAGAGATCTGCTATGCAAATGACAGCAGTATATGCTTGAGTGGGTATCTTTGCAGAGTCGATTGTCAGTCTACCGCTTCATCTCTATGAATAAAATGAACTGGGTAACAAATAAAAAGCGAAGAGTCATCTGCTCTATCTTTTGGTGCTTGATGAACCTAATATGGAAATAACTTCCTCCATTTTTAGGGAAACCTTGATGCCCCATGTGCTTTTATGGGGGAATGCTTATGTCCAAGTGATTCGTAACTGAAAAGGAGAAGTGGTTTCGCTTTATCCCTTGATGCCCAATAAAATGCTGGCCAAACGTGATACTAAGACCTCAGCTATTGTCAATGACAATCTGCATGAATCTGGGACAGTCTCTTTATCAGCTGAATAACTGAATAAGTCTTCCGAATCCCTGGACTGAGTTTTGATGGATTGGTGGGATATTCGCCGATTGCCATGGCCAAGAATGACGAGCAAAAGAGGAAATGATTAGATGCAATCGGCTGCTAAGGTGGCAGTATTGCTTGAAAATAAAAGCTGACAGTAATAGGATTTGTAGAGGTTTGTGATGCTGAAGAAAGCTCAGCGATGTGACTATTTTATGTTTTAGGGCGAGAAACGATAATGGGTGGCTTATTGTTGATTAACAAATATTCTTAATCCTTTAAGATCTCATATAAATGGTTTTTCTATAGCGTTTTTAGTCTGGACAGGTTTATTTCTACTTAAGAAAAGACTAGGAGGGTTTACTGTGATAAAAATATCATTTAATGGGCAAGATCGCAGAGAAAAAGTAGATAGGGATAAAGGACGAAACTTATTAGAATTTCTAGATAATTATATCGTATTTGATACGGAGACTACTGGATTAGACCCCTACTATGATTCAATTATCGAAGTAGCAGCTATCAAATATAAAAATGGAGAAGAGGTTGAACGGTTTCAAGAACTAGTGAATCCTCAGTATGGTATCAGCAGTTTTATTACTGACCTAACAGGAATAACTAATGAGATGCTGAAAGATGCTAGGGATGAATTGGCAGTTCTTAGAGGTTTTTACGATTTTGTAGGCGACTCAGTAGTCATAGCACTTCATGCTCATTTTGATTTGAATTTTCTGTATGATGGTTTACTGGAGAATTATAATATCAAATTCGATAATGATTTTGTTGATACCATGCGAATAGCCAGGAGACTTCTAGATGAATTGGATCATCATAGGTTGAAGGACTTGGCAAAATACTATGGATATGAATATCAAGGTGGACATAGGGCAGAATTCGATGCAGAATTAACGGCTAAAATTTTTAAGACTTTAAGAAGTTTAGCTATTGAGAAGTATGGATCAATTGAAGAGTTTAGTAAACGACAATCAGCTTATTATGGACAGTGATAAGAGTAAGCTGGAAGTAGATAATTTACTGTATGGAAAAGTGTGCGTTATAACAGGTACGCTAGAATACTTATTTAGAAGAGAAGCAATGCAAATTATAGCTGATATTGGTGGAATTAATGCAGATAACGTAACGAAGAAAACAAACTACTTAATATTGGGAAATTTTGAATACAATTCTATCCTCAAAGGGGAAAAGAGTTTGAAACTTAAAAAAGCCGAAAAGTACATTTTGGAAGGTCAAGATTTAAAAATTCTTTCAGAAAATGTCTTTTATGATTTAATTGATGAATATGAATAATATTCAAAGGAATTTTAATTGAAATCAGAGTTTTTTTGTTATTTCAAAACATATATTGTACCTATGCTAGATGATAAAAGCCTTGAATACTATGTTATTCGTAACGAACGGATAGCTGACTTGGCCATTTACAGTTTTGAAGATGGGGAACGATTTGAACCCGATTTTCTCTTATTTATCAAGAAGAATAAAGAGTCAGGATATCATGTTGATCAAGTTTATGTAGACCCTAATGGTAGTCATTTACTTGAAAAAGATAGATGGAAGAGCGATTTTTTAATTAGTATTGGAGATCATGCCGTTGTAGACAAGAAATATTTCTTTAACAACGACTATAATTTGATGGGGTTACCCCTATTCAACGAAGAACATGAATTGTTAAGATTCAAAGAATCGGTAGAAATTATGGTAAATAAGCTATAGGTTCAGTCGTTATGGGTGTGGCCATTATATCAAAAAAACTTATTTAAGAGGGGGCATATGCGAGATAGAATGCTTATACATATTAAAGATGAATTCTAAAATGGTTTATTCGCCAACGCAACAAACTCAACTAGTGGACTACGAAGAGAAGTTAGTGACGAGAGTCATTAATAAGGTTATTGTGAAAGAACAATCTTTTGAGGTAAAGTTGAAATCAGGCGACAATATATGTTAAGGGTTAAATGAAAGACACAGAACCATGCTGTAGCGGGATAGCATCGTTCTGTATCTTTTATTTTGGTATAATTAAATGCACTCTTAGAATAGTAATAAAATGGGGTTGATAAAGTGAATATAGATTTACTTGAAAAATTAATACCAGCAACGGGTTCTGAAATAATTAAGTTGATGAAGGACAGTTGTTTTCCTAATGATGTTGTAGTTTTGGATTGTTCTAGAAAAGGGTACAGTTCATTCTTATCACCTCAATCTTTTGGTGATAGATATTTTTTAAATAGTGTCATGGATTTTTCAAAAACATCGATATTAAACAAACAAATCTTAAAGCAAAATAATTTTTCGATCGAAGTAAGGTACTTAGCGAGTTTTGATTCTAATATTTTAGGTGATGTAGTAACGAGTATATTTAATAGTAAGCCACTAAATGAAGATTTAGAGATGGCCATAAATTTTCTTAAAGAAAATGATATGCAATTGGATTCAAATCCATATTTATTAGAAGCATATCTGAATAGATACGACATGAAAAAAGTGGATATTCACAAATCTTTACAAGCCTTCGAGGTGTTAGATTATTTTGATGATTTGTTGGATGGATCTCTATCAGATACCTATACGCGGGAAAAGTTGCATATTTTACAAAGTGCTGATATAAGAATGGAAAAAATATCTGCAGAATCTTATAGCCAAACTCCAATTATAAAATATTATATTTTGGCTTATGTTCTTCTGTTAAAAGCGTTTCTAATTAAAAATAGAGATAATAAACTTGATGAAAAAATTGATGAATTACTTAGTTTTATAGTAGAGGAGATACCTATTTTTGCTGAAAATGAGGTAATTACTTCAATATTATATCTTCAAAACAATCGTGAACTAGAACGTTTCTTAAGGGTTAAAGAAAACACTAATAATAAATTAGCAAAATTATCGGGTATGGCTTGGGATTTAACTCACATTAGATATGTGGAGTTAATAATGCGCTTAGAATATGGAAAGTTTGATAAG
Source organism: Facklamia sp. HMSC062C11 (assembly GCF_001810675.1). Taxonomy (NCBI): domain Bacteria; kingdom Bacillati; phylum Bacillota; class Bacilli; order Lactobacillales; family Aerococcaceae; genus Facklamia; species Facklamia sp. HMSC062C11. Next base: position 74,327 of record NZ_KV802399.1, read on the forward strand.
TTTACCATTCCCTATTTGTTAAGTGGAGACAAGGGTTTGAATTCAGTTATGGCTTTCAATCCGGTCAAGAGAATTATAATAGTCGAAGAGAGACCAATATTTTTGAGAACTCATAATCTCCATAATGTTGGGTTGAATCAACAGCAAATTGAACGAATGTTGGATTGGAAAAATTCAAATAGGCCTGTATGGAATTTAAGGGTAGAGGAGAATATTAAACAACTAATACGGAAGTTGGAAGAAGTAGTAGATGGTCTGTGATTATATATCTAAACTAACTACCCACCATTCCAAAATCAATCCATCCCTTATCCCCGACACATGTCGAGGCAGTGACACTGCTTGTGAAGGCGCGTTAGCGTCTGAAGAATCAGCTGTCCTGCCCATTCACGGATTGCCCAAGAATGACGTGCGAAGCGAGGAGCTGATTGGATGCAATCGGCTGCTGAGGCAGTGGTATTGCTTGAGGCTGTTCGAACGAAGTGAGTTACAGCCTCAGCTCCGTAGCGATAGCGTAGGTGATTGAAAAGAAAAGTTCTAAATTGTATAATAGCGAGGTTCTTGAGAAGTTTAGACTTCTTGGGAACTTCGTTTTTTGGTTTTTAGAGGAGAAAATGAGGTAAATCTGCTAGAATGAAGGTGTGCATATGGGGAACTGATCGATGATTTTAGGAAGAAGGTATAAACTAAGTATCAATAAAAATGCCCACTTTTTTTCGTATGTTGAAAATGAAAATTAACTTAGTTTTAAAGTAGAGGAGCAGAGATAATGAGTAAAAGACAAATTGCAATTGTTGCTAATCTATTATTACTTATATGGTTTTCACTGGATATGTTTGGAGTAAAAATCGGTGATAAGTATTTAGTTGAAGGGGCTATGAACGAAGACGGAATGTTTATGGTCATTTCAACTGTAATATTTTGTATTTTTTTGTTAACTAGGAAGCTAGGTAAATATATTCAATTGGGCTGGTTATTGGGTTGGTTTATATTACAATTCCTTGCCCATGAATGGTATACCATTTTCGGAAAAGGACTGATGGGTAGCGTTGAAGGCAAGATTGCTTATTTTGAAAATTGTATCCAATTCATAAACATACCGGGAAGATATGTGCCAGATTTATGGCATATTGTACTGCATGTTTTAATTATTGTCGCATTTATTGCGACGCTCAGAGTGCCTATTGAAAATCAAAAAATTACTTCGGAATGATTATCAGAAAATGAAAAAGATCAAAAAATTAAGTACACCATTGGGTGATGTAGACATTAAAATTGATGGACAGTCTGTTCCTTATGATTATAAGGAGATGGGACCAATTGGGGGAAGACACTTTCCTCTTTTAGGAAGGTGTCATATTCGCATCAAATATATTCCTGATGGTAAGGAGCATCAGATATCTTGTACCATTAATGATGAACGTTTAGGAAGAGGCTATCATGAATCTGGCGAACGATTGGCTTGTATTAGCTTTTACGGTGACAATCGAATAAAACTATCAATAGGTTTGGAAGGTGAAACAGACTATAATAATGGGAAACGCTACAGTTACTATGATTATGATGATGTCTATTTGGATAATGGATTAGCGTTTGGAATCTTTCCTGATACTAAGACTTCAGAATATTTATTCGCGGTTGCTTGGATTGACGACGTTGGTGTCGATGACCCGATTATTGATGGAGAAGATAGAGATGTAGAAACGTGGTTTGGGGCAGATCCTCTTTATGATTAAACAACCATTTTCCCTACCCACCATACCAAAATCAATCCATTCCTTATCCTTTTCCCATGCTGAGTCCCTAGTATTCCTTACGAAAAGTGAAGCAATGAATAG
>NZ_KV802399.1:76264-95201 GCF_001810675.1 Facklamia sp. HMSC062C11
AGAAGCGGTAATAGCGGAGTTTCCCTGAGATGCAACCTCAGAGGGACTTCGCTTTTTGGTTTTTAGAGGAGAAAATGGGGTAAATCTGATAGAATAAGGGTGAGTGTAAGTGACTACTAGTCGGTCGAAAGAAATAAAAATTGATGATGATTCAAAGAATATCATTTAATAGACATCAGTAAATTGAGATAACAATGGGTATTCGGGTGAAATAACCCGTGCCACTAGGTATTGATTAAGGAAAATACGTGGGGCTTAAAAGGCTGTCACACTCTAGATTATTTTGTATGAAATCAACAGGACCTGATAAAGTTCATTTCCGATCGTACATAGACATAGAAATGTAAAGGAGCAATTCATTGACCAAAAAGAAAAATGACATAACTATTCGTTCCAGTGCAGCAGAATATTTGACTTATGTGGCTTCCATTGGCGACCAAGTGAATGCCATTGAAATGCGTTATGAGGACGAGAATATCTGGCTGACACAAAAGATGATGGCAACATTGTATGACGTGAATGTCCGTACAATTAATGAGCATATAAAAAAGATTTATTCAGATTCGGAACTTGAGGAAGCGTCAACTATCCGGAATTTCCGGATAGTTCAAACTGAAGGCTCGCGCCAAGTCGCTCGTGATACGAAACATTATAATCTACAAATGATTATAGCTGTTGGATTCAAAGTGAATAAAGCAATCTATTCCTTATTCCCGACACATGTCGAGGTTCCGCTCGCGTACGGATTCCCCAAGAATGACGAATAAAGCGAGGAAATAATTGGATGCAACTAGCTACCGAGGCTCTATTATTGATGTCAAAATTAAATAGAATTAAGCATAGAAGCTGAAAGGAAACTGATAGGATGGAGAAACTAAAAAAGAATATGCTTTTCTATTTACTGTTGCTGATTGACTTTTATATTATTCCTTGGTTTATAAGAGATACAGGAAGCGCCATGATTGTTATGTTAGTAATTATCCCTCTAATGTGTTTAATGATTTCTGTTTTTTATGGGATTAGAAATGGATTTAATTTTTGGTATATATTAAGTGTAGCAATTTTCTATATCCCATCTATATTTATATTTTATAACGCAAGTGCATGGGTTTATATAGTAGGATGTGCAGTTATTGCATTGTTGGGGAATTTAATTGGGTCACCATTAAGCAAAAGATAAATTTCGCTTTGTTGATCTGGTAAATTTCCTTGTAGGGCCAGTATTACTTGATACATATAGTGAGCACTCCCTCACGAGGATACCTTAGCCTTGATACAAAAGAGGTGAACTGAAAATCCCTGCATTTTAAGTCGTTTTAAAAGTACTTTGTCTTTGAAAAGGATGAAGAAGAATCTGCAAAAAAGACCCCCTTACCGACTTACTTAAAGAAAGGAATAGCTATGATTAAAGTAAGATTTGCCACCAAAGAAGATGCTAAGTCGATTGCTAATCTATGCTCTAAAGCCTGGAAGGTGACTTATGCGGACATTTATTCTAAAGAGTATATTGATCATGTCATTGATGAATTCTATAATGTTGAACGCATTGCCAAGGAATCAAGTGAATCTTCATCTCATTGGCATGGTTATATGGTCGCACAGGAAGGCCAAAAAATACTTGGTTGCATCGGTGGTGCGATCGAAGGAGAAATAGGATCTATCTATGTCTTATATGTTGATCCGGACCGCAAAGGCCAGGGAGTTGGTAGTGCCTTACTGGATTTTTTAACCAACTATCAAAAAGAAAATTATGGCATTACTCGACAAGAGGTATTTGTTACAACAGGTAATATGATGGGGATACCTTTTTATGAAAAGAAAGGATTTGAGTTTGTGGAAGTCATTCCAAATTGGATGGATGAGCGTGAAGGCGCACAGGATAAGTATCAGAGGTTCGTATAGAAGAACATAATTTAAATAGTTTTCTGATCAAGCCTGATTAATAGCCTACGGAATATTTAAGGAATGTTCTAGGTATTTAAATACCAGTAATTCGAGTTAGAGTTATGCAAAAAATAAAAAAGTAAAATATCAGTTGGCTAGGTCACTATTTTCAATTTTAATCGAAAATAGTGACCTATTTTGTTTAACATATAGGATTTACTAAGAATAAATACCTTCTAAAAAGTTTAATATCATTGATAGCCTAACTATAATTAATCGAGTTTATACATTTTTTTGATAATACCACTATCTTTTTTAATGTTTTAATCGTTATATATTATATAAGGCTATTTTGGACATAGGAGAATTGTTAGATATGAGCATAGATTTTTTTCTTGTCTGTCGCATTAGAAATGGTGATGATGAGGCTGCAGAAATAATAATTCGAAAATATTATATGAAAGTCTTTGACTACTGCAAATATCATTCCAAGAATATACATATAGCCGAAGATTTAACACAAGAGGTATTTTTAATTTTTTTAAAGAAAATTGATCAATATAAACATAGGGGTAAACTTTTAAATTATTTATATACGATTGCTCGCAATAAATGTATTGATGAGAGAAAAAAAGAAAGTAATAAAGATATTTCAATTGAATGGATTGCCTATGATGTATCATCAAGTGTTATTGAATCGGAAAGAACAATAGAATCTTTATATGTTAGGGAAGCGGTTGAAAAACTACCATCAGATCTTAGAGAGGTTATAATCATGTATTATTTTCTTGATATAAAACAGCGAGAAATTGCTGATATATGTGGTATTTCATTAGAACTTGTAAAATACAGATTGAAGAAAGGTAAAGAAATGATAAAAAAGTATATAGGAGGTGAAATATGAAAAAGATAGTTTTTTTTGATGATAGAGTAGAAAAAATTCTCAAAAATATGAATAAACAAAATGAGCAGAAACCATCTAAAGAAGCAATAGATAGCTTAGTTCTCAAAGCTAGAGAATTGATCAATAGCAAAGATAATGAAAATAGAATTGGATTTTTTGAATTTATTATTTTACAAGTTCGAATCATGAAAAAAGAGTGGTGGTTTGCGCAAGCATTTTTGCTTTTTATTGCAGCAAAATGGTTATCTATTTCGGATGGTGAAGCTTATGTACAAAGAGGGTTAAGCATAATAGCCTCATTGTTTGTGATACTCGTAATTCCTGAGTTATGGAGGAATATTGAGAATAAATCAATAGAGATTGAGGAAACTTCAATTTTCAATTTGCGAAAAATATATGCCGCTAAACTGATTGCTTTTGGTTTTATTGATACTACCATTTTGACACTGTTTTGTATTTATGCTGTGCAGATGCAAGAAATCATGTTTGCAGATATTTTAAAGCAATTTATATTTCCAATTATGATTACTTCAATGATCTGTATGAAGGCATTTTCCGGAAGAAAATATTTTAACCAACTTATAACAATGATTATATGTATTGCTGTAAATATGGTTTGGATGATAATTGTATTAAACGAGCATATCTATTTAAAAATAACGCCTTTTGTTTGGGTAGTGATGTTTAGTATAAGTATCTTATTAACAATTTATTATATTAGGAAAGCCCTACACAATAACATTAGACACTTCGAGGTGAAAATCAATGAGTTTAATTTTGAATAAAGTTAAAAAAAATTTTGGAAATATGATGGCTGTTGACAATGTTTCGATTGAAATGGAAGCAGGACTATACGGATTACTGGGTTCAAATGGTGCAGGCAAGACTACGCTTATGAGAATGCTATGTACCGTTTTGAAGCCTACAGAAGGTTCTATATATTATGATGGTGTGGATATATTTAAGATGGATGCTCAATATAGGGATATTATAGGTTATCTTCCACAAGAATTTGGATTTTATCCAAATCTTAGCGTAAAGGAGTATCTTGCCTATATTGCTTCGTTAAAAGGTTTAAAGAATAAAGTGGCAGAAAAGCGTATTGATATTTTACTAGAAACAACAGGAATGAAGGAACATTCGCTTAAAAAAATGAAAAAGCTATCCGGAGGAATGAAGAGGCGTGTAGGTATTGCTCAGGCATTATTAAATGATCCTAAAATACTTATACTTGATGAACCTACGGCTGGACTTGATCCAATTGAAAGGATAAGATGTAGAAATTTATTAGGGGAACTTGCAAAAGGTAAGATTGTACTTTTATCTACACATATCGTTTCTGATATAGAAGCTATTGCCAAGAAAGTATTTGTCATGAAAGAAGGTCAAATTATAAAAGAAGGTACAGTTGAAGAATTATGTTCAAACATTCCTTGTAAGGTTTGGCTGTATTGTTTAAAGACTGATGAAGCAGAAGGATTTATCAGTAGATTTAAAAGTTCTATCAGTGCGATAAATAATAATGGGAAATATACAGAAGTACGAATTTTATCAGAAAATAAGCCGGATGATAATGCTAGGTGTGTTGATGCCACGCTTGAAGATTTGTTTTTCTATTACTTTGGGATAGAAGGTGGATATAAACATGATTAGATATGAAATTAATATAGTATTTAGTAATCGTATAAATAGGCTTGTATTACTATTTTTATTGGTCATAGCAGTCGTTTTAAGCCTATTTGCTGTATGGAGTGTAAGTTATGTAGATAAGGATGGGATTACCCATGATGGATTATTTGCTGCAAGGCAATTAACTGAAGCTAAAACGGAATATGCAGGGAAATTAAACTCTGATATTTTTGAAGATATAGTAAATACAGATAAGGAAATTAAAAGTGAATATGGAAACAATATCCCAGAGAACATATATGCTAATAATATGCAAAAATATAGGGATATAAAAGATTTTATGGTTAGCACTATATCTTATGGAGGCGATATTGATTATGCAAGATTTGATGCATTAGATGTAGATATGGCAAGAAACATGTATGCTATAAGAGATGATAACATCGTTCACTTAATCGACGAATATGGAACTACAGAGGGTAAAAAAGAGTTTTTGAAGAAACAATATTCAAAGCTTGTTACTCCATTTGATTACTCACCTGCAGATTCATGGATTACTATGGGGCTATATGCAACAACATACGCAATAATATTGATTATATCTATATCATTTATTACATCTGGAATATTTTCTGAAGATTTCAAACTGAAAGCGGAGTCTGTTTTCTTTAGCACAAAATTAGGTAGAAGCAGGGGGACTAAGAATAAGATAGTAACAGGATTGTTTATGGCGACAATTATTTATTGGGGAGCAATGCTTATTCTTTCAATTATATCCTTTGCATTTATGGGTGTCAGTGGAGCTAATTCACCAATTCAAATTGAATATAGTTATTGCATGTACAACTATACATTTTTAGAAAGATATTTTGTTATAATGTTTGCGGGTTATGTAGGGAGTTTGCTTTCAAGTGTATTGACAATGCTTGTATCAGCTAAAACACATTCACCACTTATAAGCTTATGCGTTCCTATGATATTATTTGTGGTATCTCCATTTATTGGTAGAGTATTACCGTTTGATGGCTTTTTCAACATAACACCGGATCAGTTAATAAATGTATATAACTGTATTAAGATACCTTTATTGTATCAATTTTTAGGGAATGTAGTTATGCAGATACCTATGATAATAGTGATGTATTCGGTTATTGTAATCATAACGGTTCCATTTATTTATTTAACATTTAGCAAATGTTGTCAAAACTAAGTTTCTAATTAATCAGCTATAAAGAGGTATGTAGCTTGTTGCAGTGCAAATTAGGGATCCCATATGTATTATCGTCTAACACATTCAAATCATCTTAATAAGGAAAAATAGTTTACTTAGAATGGTAAATGATTTTTAAGTAAAATAAACCGTTGTATTTTTTACTTAAAATAGATAAGATATAATTCCTTTTTATCTATAATGTCGACTCGCATCATGTCAAGGCAGGGACACTGCTTGTGAAGACGTGTTAGTGACTGAAGAAGTAGCTATCTTACCCATGCACTGATAGCCCAAGAATGATGAGCAAAGCGAGAAAAGGATTGGTTGGTGTTAAAAACTGCATCCTCTCAATATTTGAATTTGATGCGAAAAAAAACTAATATACTCTTGACCTGTCCCTTAGGGGGTGGCCTATCCTTTAACTAGGAGGTGCGATATCATGCTTAGAAATGAAATTCAAGAGAAGACGGGTTTGACTCGAAAAGCAATTGAGTATTATGAAGAAAAAGGATTGATTCAGCCATTGAAATTAGACAATGGCTATCGAGACTATCGAGAGGAAGATTTAGAGATACTCAATAAGGTCTCACTATTTAGAAAATTAGGGCTTAGTATCGCAGAGATCAAGGAGTGTTTATCATCAAAGGGAAGCTCACTATCTTCGATTCTTAGAGGAAAAGAACATCAACTAGAAATTGAACAAAAAAGAAAAGAAGTTATAGAATTAATTCTTAACAAGGAAAAGAAAAATGTTATCGATGATAAGATAGCTTTGATTGAATTAGAAGAAAGTATCTATGAAAAGCTGTTAAATGCCTTTCTTGGCTATTTTGGACAATTAATATTCTCTGCCTATCAGCCATTTTTAACCGAAACGCTTGACCCAAAAGGTCAGGCTGCATACCAGGAATTTGTAGCCTATTTGGATCGTCTACCTGCATTTAGACTGAGTAAAGAAGAACAAGCCTATATCGAAAAAGTTAGCGCTAGTTATGATATGAAACTTTTAAATGAAGTTAATGCATCAAAGATTGAGGCTATCGAAAATTATGAACATTGGTTAGAAGAAAATAAGGAGATCATCGCTCAATATCAAGATTATAAAAAGAGTGATGATTATCAAAATAGTCCCATGAAAACAATTCAAGACAAGTTGCAAAGCTATATGCTCGATAATAAATACTATGACACAGCGATTCCACTCATAAGAAAGTTTAGCAAGAGCTATGATGACTATTATCAAAAATTACTCCTAGCAAATGATCAATATATAGCATTCAATCAATAAATTATAAGCTGAGAAGCCCCCAAAAAATTAGACCAAAAAGCTAATCTTTGGGGGTCTTTGTATGAGTAATATGAGTGACAAAATACTTGAACAAAAATAGGACTAATACTTGAATAGAAAGGTTAAAAAGCCAATTTAAAAAGATATCCGATATGGAATTAGTTCTAAATAGTCTTGGATTATAGGACCTTACACTTTATAATTTATTTAGATTCAGTTCCAAAGTGGAAATAATCCAAAATGGAGAGAAGTATAGGTTTAAGGAAATAAAGCGTGATATTTACTTAATCATCGATTTTATAATTTTTTGATTTAGATTGATAGGGGATATGAGCTAAGATCAGTTAGAATATAAGGAGAGAAAGATGGAGCATGATTGTGGTTTTAGAGAAGGAAATAAGTGGTTTAGATATCGAGCAGCAGCAATCATAGTCGAAGATAATTGTGTCTTGTTTGCAGGAAATGATGTTGATCCCTATTACTACTCCATTGGCGGAGGCGTCCATTTAGGAGAAACATCAACAGAAGCTGTAAAAAGGGAAGTCTTTGAGGAAACAGGGGTTGAATACGAGGTAGACCACCTTGCCGTGATCCACGAAAATTTCTTTGTCGGAAGTTCTGACCTAGAGGGCGTCGATTGCCATGAGATTACCTTCTATTACAGGATGAAAGCAAAGGGCAATAAGACTCTTAATAGCCAGAGCCTGACTAAGGGTGGAGTAAAAGAGTCGATGCACTGGATACCCATTGATGAGCTTGAAAAATATAAGGCTTATCCATCATTTATGAAAGAATACCTTCAATCTGACCCTATCGGCGTTTGTCATATCATTACCGATGAAAGGAATTAATGTAGCTAAGCTTATTCATCTATTAAATTTTAACAAGGTATTTCACTAGTGAAAAAAGGCTGTTCCAATATGTATGCAGGGAAAATCAGTTGAAATGTTTAGTGAACACTTGCATAACGTTGAGACTCTAGTGTTGATGACAAGGACAAATTAGAAGTTGTAGGGGGTAATAAAGATGTGCTTAATATGTGAAAGAATAGAAATGATTAAAAATAATGAGAATCAATATTTCGTAAAAGAATTAGAAACCGGTTATGTTGTGTTGGGAGACAATCAACATTTTAAGGGATATACGATTTTTTTATGTAAACAACATAAGACAGAACTTTTTGAATTAGAAAAGAATTTTAAATTGAAATTCTTAGAAGAAATGTCATTAGTAGGGGAGGCTGTATATAAAGTTTTTAATGCAGATAAAATTAACTATGAACTACTTGGTAATGGAGATTCACATCTACACTGGCATTTGTTTCCAAGGATAACGGGTGATATAGAAAACTATGGTAATAAAGGAAAAGGTCCAGTTTGGTGGTATCCTATGGAATTAATGTATAGTGATTCGAATCGTCCATCAGATACTGAATTAATGGCATTAAAAGAGAAGCTAATAGCTGAACTTAATAAAATATTTAATAACTAATTATATTTTGTATTGGCATCATTTTTAAGTTGGATTTATAAATGGTGCCAATTTTTTATTTTATTAAAACGAATTGTCAAAAGCATTTCCCAAGAACAAATGTTTTATAAATGATATAATATTATTGACAGCTCCAACTATTTTGGAAATTGAAACAGTTCAAATAAAAGGTAAGAATTTGTTTTATAATAATGGAGGAAAAATGTCAAAGATAAAAAAAGATACTATTCAAGCTCAGGGATTTTCGATAGAAGTCTACACCGAAGACTTTAAAAATGATTATATTAGTTTAACTGATATTTCCAAGTATAAAAACGATGATGATCCTAGATTTTTAATTCAAAACTGGATGAGAAATAGAATTACCTTAGAATTCATTGGCCTATGGGAACTTCTAAATAATTCAAATTTTAACCGTGTGCAATTCGACACTTTTAGAAGTGAAGCAGGTTTAAATAGATTTACAATGACACCTAAAAAGTGGATTGAAACAACCAATGCAATTGGAATTTACATAGAGAGATCTCAAAAATAAATTATAAGATTCATACAGATGCAATCAAGGAGTATCTTTTGGAAGACTTAACTGATGCACAGTTGGCTTTTAAATATGCAAGTGAGGCTGATATGCTTAATGTGTCTTTATTCAATAAAAGAGCTAAAGAGTGGCGAGAAGAAAATCCTGATTTTAAAGGAAATATGAGAGATTATGCTAGTTTGGAAGAACTATTGGTATTAGTTAATATGGAAAGTTATAATGCAATTTTGATTGAAAAGGGAATGGGTCAAAAAAATAGAATGATAGAATTGAGAAATTTAGCAAAGAAGCAGCTGATGTCTTTAGAGAAAATTAGCGATAACGAAATTAAAAAGTTATACTAATTTTATCGCTCTAAATTCAAAGAATGAATATATTGACATGTTTATTAATACGATACCATGACCAAAAACCCCATGATATGTTTGCCAATACGAGGAAAATACTAAAAAAGTCAATGATATGTTTGCGAAAACGTAAAAATGGACTTTTATCCATAGTGTCGATTCAAGCCATGTTGAGTGCATAGTATTGATTGAAAAAGTGAAAGAGTAGGGAATAATCTTTCAGCTGTATGATGTGTTATTCATGTTCAGAGGGCTGATTTATTCATATTAGGATAAAAAATAAACTTTAGAACTTTAATTCAAAGTTTTTGAGTAGTATGTGGAAATCGGTCAATAATAAGACTATTAGACTAGTTGTTTATTATTTAATACTTTAAAAGTTATTAAGATAGAACAAGTTAACAAGATATTTAGTCGTTTGTTTGATGCATCACATTGCTAAAAAGTAGCGATCAATTAGGTGGGAAAAATTTGATCAATGTTGGTGTATACGAAGCAAAGTTGCGTAAATCACGGCGAGTGACGCTAAAGGGCATGGCTGATACGATAGCAATTACATCACCATATTTAAGTGATATAGAAAAATGAAGAAGAGATTCATTTGATATTGATAAATTGAATTTAATCTATCTGTGCACAAGTAAAAATAAAAGGAGAAAAAATGGCAATACAAAAGAACGACTTTCCTATTTTAGAATTTGATAATAATCCAAAGGCTGTAATTATGCCTGATCATGAAAGGCTAGGATTAGAGTTACCGAAAAAATGTGTGTATGCATTTTTAGGAGAATATATAGATGAATTTGCTAAAGAAAATAAGGCTAATAAAGTAGATGAATTTGACTCGATTACAAAAATATATCCTATTTATGAAATTCAATATAAAAATGAAACTGTCTGTATAGTTCAAGCTCCAATGGGGTCTGCACCTGCTACTCAATTATTGGATTGGCTAATTTCCTATGGAGTAAAGGAAATAATTAGTACAGGTACATGTGGTAGCTTAGTCGATCTTCCAGAAAATACTTTCTTAGTTCCTAAAGTAGCACTTAGGGATGAAGGAACGAGTTATCATTACCTTCCTGCAGCTAGATATATTGAAATAGACGGGCGAGCACTTGATGCAATTGAAAAAACATTAAATGAACATGGCTTAAAATACAAAGAAATAATGACTTGGACTACAGATGGGTTTTACAGGGAAACAAAAGATTTTGTTGCTTATAGAATAGAAGAAGGCTGTTCAGTTGTTGAGATGGAATGCTCTGCACTCGCAGCATGTGCAAAATTAAGAAAAGTTATATGGGGACAAATCTTATTTACAGCTGATTCCTTAACAGATGTAGAAAAATATAATACCAGAAATTGGGGCGGAGATTCTTTTGAGTATTCTCTTACTTTAGCTCTGGATGCAGTAATAAATATTGGGCAATGTAATTAGACACCGGTGGATTAAATAGATATGTTTCCAAATACGAACAGAGCAACAAGACATACTTAACGTTCACTCGTTTCATGTCGAGACGGTAACCCAACTTGTTAAGGAGCGAAGTGACGAAGAAATGTAGAGGTTCCACCCATGCACGGAACTCCCAAGAACGACGAACAAAGTGAGGAAGTGATTGGTTAAGTTCGGCTGCTGAGGCCGTGTCCTCTTAACGAAACAAGCGTAAGCGTCAGTTGAGTTTAGAGACACAATTGGTCTGCGACGATAGGAGCAGAGCTTCATTTGGAAGACAAGGAACGAAGTGACGAAGTAAGAATTACGGAGACCTGTGCGATAGCTGTGGAACAACGAGACGTACGGATATCGTAGGCGTAATGAAATGATTCGATGATAGCTACTGACAAGTATATATATTAAATATTAAATCTTATATTTTTGGCTATGTTGAATTTTAGCCATCAGGGTGCTGAACAACAAATTTTATCGAGTGGGTATTAGAATTTGGAATTCAAATTGAAATTCATGGAGGCAAGTTATAAACATTGCCTCTATTATTTATCATCACAAATAGAACGTATGTTCTTTTTGTGGCATAATCGATTTATAAAGTACTAATGACAAAATATATTTTTTAGCTAGGAGGATCTATGAATAGGGATGAGATAGTAATTCGGTCAAGCGCTGCAGAATATTTAACGTTTGTTGCATCTACTGGTGAAAATGAAGAAAGTTTTGAGATGCGATATGAAGACGAGAATATTTGGTTAACTCAGAAGATGATGGCTGAATTATATGATGTAGATGTAAGGACAATTAATGAGCACATAAAGACTATCTATACAGATCAGGAATTAAGTGAGAATTCAACTATCCGGAAATTCCGGATAGTTCAAACTGAAGGAGTTAGGCAGGTAAGACGCGAATTGATTCACTATAACCTTCAAATGATTATATCTGTTGGTTTTAAAGTCAATAATCAAAGAGCTGTTCAGTTTCGTAAATGGGCGGGGCAAATTGTTAAGGACCATACTATTCAAGGTTGGACCATGGATAAAGAACGGTTAAAAAAAGGGCATATGTTTACAGACGAATATTTTGAACGACAGCTTCAATATATTCGAGAAATTCGTTTTTCTGAACGAAAGTTTTATCAAAAAGTAACCGACTTATATACAACAGCTTTTGATTATGATAAAGATTCTCGGACGACAAGAAAGTTCTTTCAGACAGTACAAAATAAATTACATTATGCAGTTCATCGCCATACAGCCTCAGAGTTGATTGTTGAAAGAGCAAATTCTAGAAAAGAGAATATGGGGCTTACCTCTTGGGAAAGTGCTCCCGAGGGGAAAATAATTAAGTCTGATGTTGTCATTGCTAAGAACTATTTGACGGGTGACGAAATGAATTTTTTAGAAAGAATTGTTTCTATGTATTTAGACTATGCTGAAATACAAGCAGAAAGAAAAATTCCAATGAGTATGGAAGATTGGGCGAATCGTTTAGATAGTTTTATTGAATTTAACGGTAGAGATTTATTGATAGGTCCTGGAAAAATCTCTGCCGAACAAGCGAAATTACATGCTGAAAGTGAATTTGAGAAGTTCAGGATTATACAAGACCGCACATTTGTTTCTGACTTTGATCGGTTTTTATTAGAAGGAGAAGAGTAAATATGAAAACTTTATTTTTAACGAGTTCTTTTCTAGGAACATCTGAAAAATACGTTAAGGAAATTGAACCAAAATTAAAGAGAAAATGCGTAACATTTGTTGACACAGCTAGTAAAGTTGAAGAATACACTAAATATGTAGATGATGCGAGAAAGTGGTTCTTGGAAAATGATTATAATTTGACGGAGTTAGACTTTTCGGTTGAAAAGAAAGATAAAATTATTAAAATACTCGAAGCTACAGACTTGCTTTATATTAGTGGAGGGAACTCATTCTTTCTATTACAAGAAATAGAAAAGAAAGATTTAAAAGAAGTCATCAGTGAAAAAATTTCAAGAGGTATGATTTATGTCGGAGAGTCAGCAGGCGCTATTATTTCTGCTCAGGACATCGAATATTCAGCTTTAATGGATGATCAATCGAAGGCACAGAATCTCAAATCTACAGCTGCATTAGGATTGATTTCTAAATATATTGTTCCGCATTTTGGTGAAATTCCGTTTGTTGAAAGTGCACAAGCTATCGTTGATAAGTATACTGATTTAGACTTACTTTTGATGGATAATCATACGGCGGTGTTGTACCAAGATGATGAGATTAATATTTTAGAATAATATTTACATCAATACTTTATATCCAATATTTCAAAATCAATCCAGCTCTTAATAACGACGCATGTCGAGGCGGTGACGCTATTTGTGAAGACGCGTTAGCGACTGAAGAATCACCTGTCCTGCCCGTGCACGGCTTGCCCAAGAATGACGAGCAAAGCGAGGAAATGATTGGGTGCAATCGGCTACTGAAGCGGTAGTATTGATGTGTAGAAAATAAGATAATAGTCTATAGGACTGTTGAAATCAATGGCTTTTAGGGTTTTAAAAGAAATCAGTTCTATAATAAATTAAAAATCGTGTTGGTAGAAAATTGTCTACTTCTACCAACACGATTTTACAAAGAGCCAGTACTTACATCTCTTTTTCTCCTGTAAAACTATTGTATCTTGATACTTTAAGGAGTTTCAATCATTCGATCTGTTAACCGTTATTTTTTGGATCTAATCTTAATAATATAGCATTAATGGCGACGATGACTGTTGACACAGACATTAGGATTGCTCCTAATGCAGGGCTTAATGTGATACCAATAGGAGCCAAAATTCCTGCAGCTAGAGGAATAGCTATAAAGTTATAACCAGCTCCCCAAAAGAGATTTTGTTTCATTTTACGAGTTGTTTTGTGTGCTAATTCAATGAATGATTCAATATCTCCTGGATCAGATTGAGTCAAGATGACATCAGCTGAATCCAATGCCACTTGAGTTCCTGCACCGATCGCTATTCCAACATCTGCCAAGGCAAGAGAAGGAGCATCATTGACACCGTCACCTACCATGATAACTTTTTTCCCTTCTTCTTTAAGTGTTTTTACTAACTCATATTTGTCTTGTGGAGATTGATTTGATCTATATTCAATCCCTAAATCTTCCGCCGCTCCTTGAGCCGCTTTTTCATTATCACCTGTTGCCATAATTGGCTCTATATTGTTATTTTTAAGAGCTTCTATTAACTCTTTACTTGTTGCTTTTAATTCGTCTCCTAAGGCTACAGCACCAATAGCTTCATCATTTTCTACTAAGACACTGAGGGTTGCTCCTTTTGGAATATCCATATCTAGATTACGTCCATATGCTTTTTGACTGATTAGTTGGTATCGGTGCCCATTGGCTTTACCTTCTACGCCAGCACCGGAAATTACATCAATGGAATCAAAGGATACTGGACTTACACCTTCTTGGTCGGCGAAGCTTATAATTGATTGAGCAATCGGGTGGCTAGATCCTCCTTCAATACCTGCCAGTAAGGCAATGATTTCCTCTTTTGTATATTTTTCATTAAAAAGTTCAACATCTAATACTTTAAATTCACCTGTTGTTAAAGTACCTGTCTTATCTAAAATCATCACATCTGCATCTTGAGCTATTTCTAAGGCTTGGCGGTCTTTTACTAGTAAGCCACGGCTAGCTCCTAAGCTTGTGCTACGGGCGGTTACCAATGGAATAGCTAGACCCAATGCGTGTGGACAAGCTATAACTAATGTTGTGATAGCAAATTTTACTGCCGTTGGGATGTCCGCTATAAGCGTCCATACTACAAAAGCTATTAGTGCGGCAGTTACCGCAATATAGAACAGCCATCCCGCAACTTTTTGAGCAATATTTTCTGCACGAGAAGGTTGACTTTGAGCTTGGCTGATTAAATCCTGTACTTGAGAGATAAAGGACTTATCACCTGTCTCAATCACTTTAATATAAAGAACCCCTTCTCCATTTGTTGAGCCTCCGATTACTTCATCGCCAGGACCTTTTTTAACTGCTTTTGATTCTCCAGTCAAAAGAGCTTCATTTAAACGTGATTCGCCACGCTCGATAGTTCCGTCTGCTGGCACATTTTCTCCGGCTTGAACACGAATTAAATCACCTACCTTTAAGTCAGCAACTGGTCGTGTTTCAATTGAATCATCTTCTAATACAACGTGAGCATCTTTTGGTACTAGCTTAGCCAGTTCTTCTTGTGCATCTCCTGCTTCTCCAATAGCTTTCATCTCAATCCAGTGACCTAATAACATGATTAATAGTAATGAAGCAAATTCAAAGAAAAAATCCATAATTTGTTCACCTGTTACGTAGTTTGCTATTACAGTATAAATACTATATAAATATGAAACACTTAAACCTAAAGAAACGAGAGCCATCATTCCAGGTTCTTTTTGTTTAAATTCGTCAACTGCCCCTTGATAGAATGGACGTCCACCATAAATAATTAATATAGTAGATAAAATAACTACTACAATATCAGAATATGGAAAGGTAAACTGGAATGGTAGGTCAAACCCAGCCATAGGGGATAAGAGCATAATAATGATTCCTAGTGGTAATGACTTTAAGAAAAGTTCCTTAAAGTTACCGTGATGATGATGCTCATGCCCACCGTGCCCACCGTGTTCATGACCAGCATGATGATCGTGATGTTTATGGTCTTTATGTTGTTCCGTTTTGCTATTGTTGTGTTTCAAGTGATCCATTTCGCCGTGATTATGGTGACGGTGAGACATATGTTTGTTGTTATTCTTCATTTTAAATTCCTCCTTATACTTAATGATGATGTAAATGACACTCGCATTGTCCTTTTGGACAATTGCATTCTACTTCTTCTACTGCGAAAGATTTTTTCATCTCTAATATTTTTTCTAGTCGATCTATATCATCGAAGCTTAAGACATGGTCTTCAATGATGCTTCCTATTACATTTCCGACTTTCTTTTTGCAAATACGGTTAAAAATATCTTCTGCATAATCCCTTACGGCTCCTTTCTCTTCAATATTGGCAGTGTAAATAAACTTTCTGCCTTCTTGCTCTGTATTTAGTACGCCTTTTTCAACTAGTCGGCCTAAGATCGTTTTAATAGTGGATTGTGTCCAGTCCATTTTTTCATTCAATATGGAGATGACTTTTTTACTAGTTACTCGATCATTCGCCCAAACTACACGCATGACTTCCCATTCAGCATCTGTGATATGAGTATTAAGTTCTTTTGTGTTCATTTTCCTTTCCCCCTTTTTGTTTACAGATGTAAACAAGCATGCTCAAAATAAGTCTACTATTGTAAACGAAATATGTCAAGTTTTTTAATAAATGTAAGCAACGATTAATGCGTTTGTTTTTCAATTTATTCCCAGTACGATTTATAAGGTTATCATTGATTTACATTTATCGCTTTTTTAATTCCTTATTTTTAATAATATGTTCCAAATATGATAAATACGATGATATCTTTTCTGAATTTATTGTTTGGCTAAATATATAGTCATAAATTTCACAAATTCTACCTTTCATTTTTCGTGATAGTTTGTTTAATTCACTTCAGGAACTATACTCAAAATTTGTCGATTTATTTAAATGAAAGTTGTGCAATTGATTCATCTTATTAAGAAAAATATGGAGAAGTTTTTCACAAGAATATAGGGGCTATTGTTTAAAAATTAGTGACTATGTAAGGTTTACAACCGATTTTTATTCTGTACTCTTATCCAATGGATTTAATGGGCTAAAACTTTGAGATGGTGTTAAAAATCAAGGACTAAAATTAAAAAGTGATTTTATGTCAATTGGTTATTGTGCAAGTTTCGAAGATTATATAGTAATAAATTTAAAATTTGTCTTTATATAAAGGTTATAGGAGAAATCTTCACACAATAACTATAAAGCTTGAAATATCAATGTAAGAAAAGGTGATAGAATCAAGTTTCGTTGATAAGATAAAAGTAAAAAGAAGACCGATTAGTGAATTCTACGGCCAAGGGAATAGATGTCTAAGGGTTCGAAACAGCTTGAAATTAATAAGTTTATGAAGTTTGAACTAGATAATTATCTGACTAATTTTTTATTAAAAGACTACGCAGCTTTGAAAATAGTGAATGAGATGATTCAATATTAGATAAATAATGTTTGTTCTATCTAACCTTATGTATATACAATCTTCGTAGTTTGAGTGGATATCTATCAGCAAACTTGACAAAATCTGACAATTTAACTAAAGTTTAAGTAATATTTAAAGGAAAGGTGGGAAAATTGTGAAGTTATTTCTTCAAATGTCTCCAATGGCAACTTCCAAAGCACAATGTATTTGCAGTCAATTTTTGATTGTCTAAAAAATTAAACATTTTGAAAGGAGAAATAATGGAAACAATAGTATCCGCTTTATTAGTTTTTGTCTCTACATCGATTGATTACTTAGTTGTTTTGACTATTTTATTCGCCAGTCAAGGCAAGAAAGCCTTGAAATCAATTTATGCAGGACAGTATTTAGGTACAGGATTGCTTGTACTGATTAGTCTAATTGCCGCTTACTTTTTAAATTTTATCCCACAAGATTGGATTATCGGACTTCTTGGTCTAATCCCACTAGGTCTTGGTATAAGAGCAATCTTTGTGGATGAAGATATTGATGAAGAAGACATCGAGGGAAAAATTACCGCAGATGGATCAAAAATATTAGCATTTACAAGTTTAACAGTAGCAATGGGTGGAGATAATTTAGGAATTTATATTCCCTATTTTACAGGACAGAGTTTGATTGAGATTGGTATAAGTTTAGTAATATTTGCGTTAGGGATATTGATTCTATGCAAATTATCTCAAAATCTCGCTTCAATTTCTGCTATCGGAGAGACTGTAGAAAAGTACGAAAAAATAATTGTACCAGTCGTGTTTATTGGACTCGGTCTCTATATAATGATTGAAAATGGAACGATTAATTATTTCATATCTCTAATCACGAGTTAAGAGTCTATTTTTATATTTTAGGACCTATTAAAGGAAATCTTTGGTAGGTCTTTTTTGTTTATTTAGAATTATCTTATCTGTCTCAAGAAATATAAGAAGCAAGAATTGTGTAATATGTTAAAAATAAGTCATATTTTATCCATACTGACCACTCAAGCCATGTGGAGACTGTGGCGTTGATACAAAAGATACAATCTTATAAATCTTGCATTTTAAGCAGTTTTACAAGCGTTTTGTCTTGGATAAAGACAAAGAAGGATACGTCAGAAAGACTCAAAAAAATCCATGACATAAGAGTAGTTTTAAAACTAGTATGAGAAAACACAAAAAATATAATTAACTCATTTTGTACTTTCTATAGGAGCAGCTTAAAAAGCTGTTCTTTTTTATTGAATGTAGTAAGGATTCGTTACATCCAAAAAATAAAAATCTAAGACGACTCATAAAATACAGTAGACTATTTAAAGTAGAAGATGAAATTAGGAAATATATGGAGGTATTATCGTAATTAATATCGCGAGTATAAAAAGCAAGATAAGAAGTCTGGCAGAGAAGAAGAATCTAAAGTCGCAAGAAGTTCTGTAAATATTGTATTAAAATGTTTTTATAAAATATAAAATAGGCAAAAGTATTTAATAATGACGATGTATTGACGTTGCACGAATAATCCCATATAATTATATTAAAGGGGATGAGGAAATGGCTACAACAAATTTGAATATAAGAACAGATAAGGAAATAAAAGAAGCCGCAGAAAAAATCTACTCTAGTTTAGGTTTAAATATGACGACTGCAATTAATATGTTTTTAAGGGCAAGTATTAGAGAAAGTGGCATTCCTTTTGATTTAAAACTTAATGTTCCAAGTGATGAAACTATAAAAGCGATTGAAGAAGGAAGAATGATCGCAAAAGATAAGCAGGTCAGAGCTTATGATAATATGGATGACTTGAGGAAAGCCCTTGAAGTATAAAATAAAGTTTACAAAGAGATTTAAAAAAGATCTAAAGCAAGCTAAAAAACAAGGAAAAGATATTGAAAAACTCTTCGATGTTATTGAAAAAATAGCAAAAAATGAAGCTCTTGACGAGAAATATAGAGATCACTCATTAGTTGGAAATTACAAAGGGACTCGAGAATGTCATATAGAGCCAGATTTTTTGTTGATATATGAAAAAATAGA
>NZ_KV802399.1:95301-97714 GCF_001810675.1 Facklamia sp. HMSC062C11
TTGATATATGAAAAAATAGAAGAAGTTTTAGTATTATCACTAGTAAGAACTGGCTCACACTCTGATTTATTTAAGTAATAACAATACATAAAAAGTAAGGGTGGAATTATATGGTTAAAAAGAACTTATGGCTTATATTGGCAATAATCGCATTTATTACACTCATATTATCAATATATATGTCGTATAAGACAGGAAAAACAGAGTATGCATGGATAATTGGCTCTATGCTTTTTGGAATAGGGTGTGGAAGTAAATATAATAAAGAGAAAAATAAATAAAGTAAAATTGCAATAGAGAAAGTCAATGTGTTTGAATTAAAAACGATTAGAGATAAAAATCTAGTCGTTTTTTATTTTAAGAAAGAATACAAGTGAATTTGTCTATGACGATAGAGGACTTCTGATTATATAAATTAATGTCATCATTCTATGTCAAAAGTATTTGACATTAGGAGGTAAGTATGAATACAACAAAATTTATTGAGACAAATCAAATGTTTGGTTTAGGTTTACTCTGGTTATTTATTGTTGCATGCATTAATATGCACCTTAATAATGATTGTAACCTTGATTAAAAAAGGAGATGAAAGAAAGGGATATATTGTAAAAAAATCTGGATTAACTGCATTAGTAGTAGGGATAATATTTTTAATTATAAATATAATTTGGAATATTTTCTTTGAACAAAATTCTAGTATTGGATTTGAAGATAATCCGATTATTTATGTCGGTATCATATCAATAGCTTTTAATATTTCCTACTTAATCAATATGAGGAAATACAGGTAATAGAAACGAAAAATCATATTAAAGAACTTAGAACCGAGAAAGGATTATTTCAACAAGAATTAGCCGATATATGCGGAGTTAGTAGACAAACTGTTAATGCAATTGAAAACAATAAGTACGATCCGACGCTTGAGCTTGCTTTTAAACTAGCTCTTGCTCTTGAGACCACTATAGATGAATTATTCATATATGAATAAAAAGATTTAGTCCATTTTTTTAAAGCGCCTATTATTTTAGGCACTTTTTCTATAACGGACTTTAGGAGATGGTAATATAATATTATAATTAATCCATAGCTTAAGGTCGACACATGTGGAGACGGTAGCGTTGATGTTAAGAAAATAGAGTAAAGGTTAAAAAAGAAAAGAAAGCAGCTGAGTCATGACTTATAGAAAACAAAGATAATTATGATAACCGCAGCTAATAATTTATTATGGATTTATTCAAAAACAAATGAGCAAAGAGTGTTACAGCATATTTAAGTTATAAGCATTGTACATTACATTGAAAAAGACATTTATATCATAGGAGAACTTATGAAACTAATTAGACCAGATAGGAAGTATATCCAAAGCTATATAGAAGCAAATGAAGAAGATGAAATGTTTAGACCTCATGTAGAAAGACGTTTTAATAACCCTGAGACAATTATAGAACGTGCTTATAATTTTGAACATGGTATAAATTTGCCAATAAATTATGTTAGAGCGACTACATTTTGGTTGATAGATAATGAAAAATTTATTGGTGAAATTAGTATTAGGCATGAATTAAATTCTTTTTTAATTAACTATGATGGTCACATAGGGTACGAAATTAGACAATCTGAATGTAGGAAGGGCTATGGAACAAAAATGCTCTCTATGGCACTAATGTATTGTAAAGAGACATTGAACCTTCATAAGGTTTTGATTACATGTGATGATGACAATATCGGATCAATAAAAGTGATAGAAAATAATGGTGGAATTTTGGAAAATAAAGTACAAAATAGATTACCAAGAGGAAATGTTACAACAAGAAGGTATTGGATTAATATATAGAAAAAAAGATCAATTTAATCTGTGCAATATTTAAACCAACTGACATATTCCCACATACGAAGCTTTTGAAAAATATTAAATTTTATCCATACTGACCACTCAAGCCATGTTGAGGCGGTGACACTGCTTGTGAAGACACGTTAGCGACTGAAGAAACAGCTGTCCTGCCCACTCACGGATTGCCCAAGAACGACGAGCGAAACTAGGAAATGACTGGATGCAATGGGCTGCCGATTCCCTGGTATTCCTTACGAAAAGTGAAGCAATGAATAGAAGCGGTAATAGCGGAGTTTCCCTGAGATGTAAGCTCAGAGGGACCTCGCTTTTTGGTTTTTAGAGGAGAAAATGGGATAAATCTGTTAGAATGAAGGTGTGTGTATGGGGAAACTGATCGATGATTTTAGGAAGAAGGTACAAACTAAGCACCAATAAAAATGCCCACTTCTTTTCTTATGTTGAAAATGAAAATTAACCTAGTTTTAAAGTAGAGGAGCAGAGATAATGAGTAAAAGGCAAATTGCAATTGTAGCTAATCTTTTATTACTTGTATGGTTTTCACTGGATATGTTTGGAGTAAAA
>NZ_KV802399.1:97814-102005 GCF_001810675.1 Facklamia sp. HMSC062C11
AACGAAGACGGAATGTTTATGGTCATTTCAACCATAGTATTTTGTATTTTTCTGTTAACTAGGAAGCTAGGTAAATATATTCAATTGGGCTGGTTATTGGGTTGGTTTATATTACAATTCCTTGCCCATGAATGGTATACCATTTTCGGAAAAGGACTGATGGGTAGCGTTGAAGGCAAGATTGCTTATTTTGAAAATTGTATCCAATTCATAAACATACCGGGAAGATATGTGCCGGATTTATGGCATATTATACTGCATGTTTTAATAATTGTGGCATTTATTGCGACGCTTAGGGTGCCTATTGAAAATCAAAAAATTACTTCGGAATGATTATCAGAAAATGAAAAAGATAGAAGTATGAATATAGAGTTTGTGAACTTGAGAGAAGCTCCTAAGAAGGGGCTTTTTTCTGTGTGTTAGAGAAAAATGGGGGGAAATGAGGAGAGGTGTATGAGGGAACTGATCGACTGAATAAGGTGAGAACATAACAAAAATTTTTCCACTGGTTAAAGCAAAAAAGTGAAACAGTTAACTTTTATGAAGCTGAGGCGATCATATTTGAGATTGTTGGAATCAAGTGATTGAGCCGGTAATTCAATAATTAGTAGCTGAATAATCGTTAAAAGCTAGCCACCTAGAAGTATCATTAAGTGAAGGTGTTAGTTATTGATACTCAATAGATGTTGGTTGGACGTGTCTGTGAAGTTATATTTTATAGCAAACGACAGGTTATTTTGAACGAGAGTCAACACTGCGGACTAAGGAGAAATAAATAACAGTGGCTACTAGTTACCCCCCTTATGTTATCTGTATCAATAATGTGTTATTAATGTTAGCGAACACTTTAAAATTCACGAATTTTAAATTAATCATAACCGCAATAAATAGCTCAGATAAACGTTTTATTTTAGGAAGTACTTCACAAGCGATGCTGTTTTAATTGAATGTAAAACCTGTTATATTTTTAGTTTGTAGTTTAGTTATAAGTGGGTTATAATGACAAATGAATTAGCTAATTCAAAATAAAGAAATTGGGTGATTAATTGATTCAATTAGAGGGTGTTACGAAACGCTTTAATACGAACCACACGACTCTTACAGCGGTGTCTAATTTAAATTTAACGATTAATCAATCCGAAATTTTTGGTTTAATCGGGCAGAGTGGTGCAGGTAAATCAACTGTGCTTCGATTTATTAATGGATTATTACAACCGGATGAAGGGCAAGTGATGGTCGATGGTAATCGGATTAATCAGTTATCAGAGGCCTCACTGCGTAAGGTGCGTAAAGATATCGCCATGGTCTTTCAACAATTCAATTTGCTGGATAGTTTAACAGTAGAAGAAAATATTTTATTACCGTTAAAACTTCACACTTTTGACAACCCTTTGACCATCGATCAAGTGTTGGAAGCGGTAGGGCTTAGTGATAAAAGACATCATTATCCAAGTCAATTGTCAGGTGGGCAAAAGCAACGAGTAGGGATTGCTAGAGCCTTGATCATTAATCCTAAAATAATATTACTTGATGAACCTACCAGTGCGTTGGATGAAATGACGGCTCAGGAAATTGTTCGTATTTTAAAAGATATTAATCAACAATATGCCATTACGATGGTCTTAGTAACACATCAATTGTCCGTCATGAAGTCAATTTGTCAACGTATTGGTATCATGGAAAAGGGACGATTGATAGAAATTATTGAAAATCAACCGAACAATGAACTTTCACCTCATTCCAACTATTCGCAATATGTTAAAGAGGTGTTAGCAGATGGATGAATTTTTAACGAGAATGACGAAATATTTACCAAAACTTATTGAGTCGTTATTTGAGACGGGAACGATGATGCTATTAGCTTGTGCTGCAGCCATCGTCCTAGGCTTACCTTTGGGGATTTATCTTTATTTAACTGCCAAACGTAAACCACTTGAAAATCAATTAATCAATAATCTATTAAATGCTTTTGTTAATATTGTCCGTTCGTTTCCATTTCTGTTACTAGTTGTCGCTTTACAACCTATTGTTAGAAAAGTATATGGACGCGCAACAGGCGATCCCATTGCCGCGTCGTTTCCATTAATGTTAATTGCAGTTGCTTTATATGCCCGTTTTGTCGAGCAATCTTTATTGGAATTAGGTCCGGAGATCATTGAGACAGCTCGGTCAATGGGGGCAACGACATTTCAATTAGTAAGATATTTTTTAATACCTGAAACTAAGAGTTCTCTAGTGATTGGATTTACAACAGCTTTTGTAAGTTTTCTTTCGTATTCAACCATTATGGGAGTGGTTGGTGGTGGTGGAATTGGAGATTTTGCGATTCGTTATGGCTATCAACGATATGAGACCGACATCATGTATATTGCGATTGTAGTCATGATTTTATTAGTTCAAATAATTCAATGGGCTGGTTTTAAATTAGCCAAACATTTTGATAAGCGTCTAAATTAAGAGGAGGAAAAAAATGAAAAAACTGTTCAAATTATTTTTAGCAACATTATGTGCGTTAAGTTTATTTAATTTACCAGCGGTAAATGCAGAGGATGAAGTGGTTATTAAAGTTGCTTCTCACTTACCACCGATGACTGATATTGTCGAAATTGCAGGGGAAGTTATTGAAGCACCTTATAAAATTGAATTAGTCGAAGTATCAGACAATATCCAATACAATGAAGCTTTATTCCATGATGAAGTGGATGCTAACTTTGCGCAACATGCCCCTTTTATGGAAATGTATAATGAGGCTAATGATGCAGATTTAGTAGCGGTACAGCCAATTTACAATGCAGTTGTAGGTTTTTATGCACCTGAGTATCAATCGATTGAAGATATTGAAGATGGGGCAGAAGTAGCGATTCCTTCTGATGCAACCAATATGGCACGTGCATTATTAATTTTAGATTCTTATGATGTTATCAAACTAAAAGAAGGAACCGATCATACCGCAACGCTTGATGACATTGAAGAAAATCCAAAGAATTTAAAATTTACTGAAATTGATTTATTAAACTTAACTGCGGCTTATGAAGATGGGGTAGATTTAGTTTTTAACTATCCAACATATATTGCGAAAATTGGATTAAAAACAAGTGATGCTTTAATGTTAGAAAAAGATCCAGAGAACACCTTTGCTATACAAGTGGTTGTCCGTGAAGAAGATAAAGATTCTGATGCCACTAAAGCATTAGTTAAAGCTTTTACTTCACAAGAAGTTTATGATTTTCTTGACGAATTATCTAAAGAAGGACATTTAGTTCCAGCTTTCGAAGTAGCAGAATAAGTATTGTCAGTAAAATTTTAGATACAATAAAACATGCTTAGGAATGCTGAATTTATTAATAAAACAGCAAATATTCAAGTGAGATTATGTGGAGAATAACGAAGAAGCTTATAACCGTCAGTATCAAGAACTCGTCAGTTGGTTTCATCAAGAAGAAGCTGCCTTAGAGAAAGTGACTAACCAACTTGAAGACAAGAATACAAGACTTCTGCTATTGAACTTCTTCATTGGCCAGCTAGGAGAGATGGGAGAAACGATTGAAGTCTTAGATCCAATCTTTTGGAATTTGCATTTAGACTGTGTGGAAGTGGACGAAGAAGGGTAGCTCAATTATCACTTCAGGAACGGGACGACTATTACGATTTAAAGTAGAAAGCCACCCTCATTTGAAATAATGTAGTGACCCCCAAAAGGTAGATTATCTGTCTAGCTCTTGGGGGTCAGTTCGGTATAGCATAGTTCTTTGTCTCTTGTTTTGATATACTCTAGCCAGGTGAATGACAAATGAAAAAGATAAAAAAATTAAGCACGCCATTGGGTGATATAGACATTAAAATTGATGGCCAGTCTGTTCCTTATGATTATAAGGAGATGGGACCAATTGGGGGAAGACACTTTCCTCTTTTAGGAAGGTGTCATATTCGCATCAAATATATTCCTGATGGTAAGGAGCATCAGATATCTTGTACCATTAATGATGAACGTTTAGGAAGAGGCTATCATGAATCTGGCGAACGATTGGCTTGTATTAGCTTTTACGGTGACAATCGAATAAAACTATCGATAGGTTTGGAAGGTGAAACAGACTATAGCAATGGGAAACGCTACAGTGCATATGATTATGATGATGTCTATATGGATAATGGATTAGCATTTGGAATCTTTCCTGATACTAAGACTTCAGA
>NZ_KV802399.1:102105-203811 GCF_001810675.1 Facklamia sp. HMSC062C11
TTTCCTGATACTAAGACTTCAGAATATTTATTTGCGGTTGCTTGGATTGACGACGTTGGTGCTTATGACCCGATTATTGATGGAGAAGACAGAGATGTAGAAACGTGGTTTGGGGCAGATCCGCTTTATGATTAAACAACCATTCTCCCTACCCACTATACCAAAATTAATCCATTCTTTATCCACGACACATGTTGAGCGTGTGGTGTTGATGACAAGAGTTGCACCCACGAAGTAAATAAAATGTAGATAATAAAGGCTTATTTATAGGCCATCGTTAAAATTTATTGTTAGCTTAGAGTAAGCCTTATTATTTGAGAGAAAATAGCAGTAAGTGGGAACATATATCTTAGCAAGAGATGCTACTAAAGAATGTGTTACAAGAAAAAATGCACTGATTCAGCCCAACTAAAATATATGGATTTGATGTAGAAGGAAAGCCTTTAGCGAATACGTAATTGATGGAATAAGTTTGTAAGGAAATGATTAATTATTGAGGAGGTGGAAAGATGATTTATCAGGAATTCAGTGACATAAATGAAGCGTGCAAGAATTTATTTAATCCCCCTTGGAATCATATTTTAGATTCGGTTTTAAGTGGTTTTCAAGGTAGAGTTTTGGTAGACCGGTTGACCTCACCCCAATCGGCGCTTGCTATTGTCGGAAAGGGGGCTCCCTTTGCTTTTTTGGGGGGACAGGTGAATGAGGACTTATGGATGCATCTCCCGAAAGGCGACTTGATCATGGTGCCACAAAGTTCCGCCTGGTCTAATTATTTAATGACGATCAAGCAACACGAAGTCAGACCATTTATTCGTTATGCTATGGAAGCACCGCAAAAATTTAATGGGCAGAGAATTAATCAAATGAAGCAATCTTTAGCGGATTCCTATTCGATTTCTGTCATCAATCAACAGCTGTTTAATCAATGTTTAGAAGAGACCTGGTCTAAAGATTTAGTCAGTAATTTTGATAATTATTCGGATTTCTGTCAGCAGGCGTTGGGATTTGTTATACTTAATCAAGGAAAAATCATTTCTGGGGCCAGTACTTTCTTGCCCTTAGCAAATGGCATCGAGATTGAAGTAGACACGCATCCTCGCTACCAGGGGCAGGGATTAGCCAGTATAGGGGTGAGTTATTTAATCAATGCCTGTTTAGATCGTGAATGGTACCCGTCCTGGGATGCCCATACAGCTATCTCACGAGACTTTTCCAAAAAGTTTGGCTATTCGGTCGCCTTCGACTATCAGGCATTTGAGTGGAAATAATAAAATTTTCTGATTCATCCAAAAACTTAAAAGGGGAAAGTCTATCAGCTAACCTCGTTAAAAATGTGGCAGAGCGTTTTCTAAAGCCAATCAGGACCACTTCTGTCAATAGCATCCCTTTGAAAGTTATCGAAAAATTAGTGGAGAGTACCTCTCAGAATAGCAAGGGATTGTTCATTCACCATTCATATCAAAGAAAAATAATAGAAAGTCTAATGATGTGCAAGAGGAAGTAAGATACCTTAAATTAATGATATAACTTAACATAAAATACGAAGAACCTTTCTCGACACTAGGAGGTTCGCATCGAATGATTCCCTTGCTATAAGAAAGTCGAGCTAAAGGACAGGGTCATTTCTAACTAACATCTGAGCAGGCTGCCTTTTTAAAAGGCTTAGTGTGTACGCAGACAGTTACTTAGAGGCCCTGTCCTTTTTGTGTACCCAATTTTTGCTCGGAAAAATCTCCTATAAGAATCATTGAGAAATGGAAATTATAAGACTTTCAAAGATTTTGAAAGAATTGTCAACAGAGCCCGATTTTTTGTTGATCTATGAAAAAATAGAAGAGGTTTAATATTATCTCAAGTAAGAACTGGCTCACAGTCGGATTTATATAAGTAACATTATAAAAATGATAGGCTTTTACGACTTATACATCTTTACAATTAAAAAAACTATAAGGAAATAATCGAGGAAATAAAATAATATCCATATCTAAGATCCTTGTGGTAAGTATATATCAGTGAAATAAGTACATTGACTATCTTACTTCTGATAAGTTGTTGTCGTGAAAATTTTATCAAATAGGCTCAAAGAGTTGTAATTTAACAGACACTATCTGGCAAATCATAGACAAGAAAGTATTTAGGATTAAAAAAGTCTAACTTTGGGCCGCACCTCAATTAAACCCTCTTAGTTTTTGAATTATTTTACAAGGCCTATCTTATTCAAGTAGGTATGCTATATAATATAAGTATACATTTAACAAAAATTGTACAAATCAAAGATTAATGGTGGTGATGAAATGGGTAAAATATTAAACAAAAAACAAATGACTGAAGAAGATATTAAACTTCATTATATTACACCGTCTATTATGAGAAGATGTGAAAATGTTACAACTGATATTTTGCTTCGTATACGTATATATGAAGCATTAAAATAAGATACTTTACAGCACGTGCTGGTTAATAATGAAAATAATAATACTGAAAGAATAACTGATCGGAGGAGAAAAAATGGCAGATAAAACAAATGCCAACATTGGCTTTGAAAAACAAATCTGGGATGCAGCGTGCGTCCTTTGGGGACATATTCCGGCAGCAGAATATAGAAAGGTAATTATTGGTCTTATCTTTCTAAGATACATTTCTACTGCTTTTGAGCACAGATATAAAGAGCTTGTAGAAGAAGGCGATGGATTTGAAAATGATCGCGATGCTTATACAATGGAGAATATATTCTTCGTTCCAGAAGAAGCAAGATGGAGCACAATTGCAGCTGCAGCTCATAGCCCTGAGATTGGAACAGTTATCGATACTGCTATGAGAGCAATCGAAGCTGAAAACAAAAATCTTAAAAATGTTCTTCCTAAAAATTATGGAAGTCCTGATCTTGATAAAAAAGTATTAGGAGATGTTGTTGATATCTTTACCAATAACATTGATATGTCAGATACAGAAGCAAGCGAAGATTTACTTGGCCGTACATATGAATATTGCATTGCACAGTTTGCAGAAAAAGAAGGTGTGGGTGGTGGAGAATTCTATACGCCGTCAAGCGTTGTTAAAACACTTGTATCTATCTTAAAACCTTTTGAAAATTGTCGAGTATACGATTGTTGTTGTGGTTCAGGTGGTATGTTTGTACAGAGTGAGAAGTTCCTTGAAGCACATGGAGCTAAGAGAGGGGCTATCTCTGTATATGGTCAGGAAGCAAATCCGGATACTTGGAAGATGGCCAAGATGAACATGGCTATTCGTGGTATTGATGCAGACTTTGGCCCTTATAATGCGGATACATTTTCAAATGATTTGCATCCAACTTTAAAGGCGGATTTCATCCTTGCAAATCCACCGTTCAATTATCATCCTTGGGGACAACAAGCTTTACAGGAAGATAAACGTTGGAAGTATGGCTTGCCACCTGCAAGTAATGCAAACTACGCATGGATTCAACATATGATTCATCACCTTGCACCAAATGGAAAGATTGGTCTAGTGCTTGCTAATGGTGCTTTATCAACTCAGACAAGTGGTGAAGGTGTAATTAGAAAGAAAATTATAGAGGATGACTTAATTGAAGGTATCGTAGCGATGCCTACCCAACTGTTCTATAGCGTAACAATTCCAGTTACTCTGTGGTTCATTTCAAAGAATAAGAAGCAAAAAGGAAAGACCCTCTTCATTGACGCACGTAAGATGGGGCACATGGTTGACCGTAAACATAGAGATTTTGTTGAAGAAGATATCCAAAAGTTAGCAGATACTTTCACAGCTTTCCAAAATGGAACACTTGAAGATGTCAAAGGTTTCTGTGCCGTGGCATCACTTGAGGATATTGCAAAACAGGATTATATCCTTACCCCTGGACGCTATGTGGGAATTGAAGAACAAGAAGATGATGGCGAACCATTTGAAGAAAAAATGGCAAGATTGACATCAGAGCTTTCAGATATGTTCGAAAAATCTCATGAACTCGAAGATGAAATCAGAAGAAAGCTGGGGGCGATTGGATATGAGATCTAATTGGGATGTAAAAAGGTTGGACGAGATTGCTGAGTTCAATCCAAGAGAAACAATAAAAAAAGGATCTGTCGCCAAAAAAATAGCAATGGATGTATTACAACCATTCACCAGAGATGTTCCTTCTTTTGAGGTAACAGAATTCAAGGGTGGAACAAAGTTTAGAAACGGCGATACGATTATGGCTCGAATAACACCTTGTTTAGAAAATGGTAAAACAGCTAAAGTGTCTATTTTAAACGAGGATGAGGTTGGCTTTGGATCAACAGAATATATTGTGTTTAGGCCCAAGGAAGTGACTGATGAGGATTATCTTTATTATCTAGTTTGTAGCCCAACGGTAAGAGAACCTGCCATTAAATCTATGGTGGGATCTTCAGGGAGACAAAGGGTTCAGACAGATGTTGTAAAAGGACTAGAAATTCCTGTTTCTCCATATGAAGAACAAATTAAGATAGGTAAATTGCTCAAGGATTTAGACGATAAAATAAAACTTAATACTGAAATAAATAAGAATTTAGTGGCTTAAATGTCAATATCAGAGACGTCAAGTTCACCGGACACTAGCATTGGTAGAAGTGAATCGCGGACTTGCGAAAGTTTTTCGATTTCAAATTCGTTAGCTTGAATTGCTTCTGTCAAGCTTTTGAAAACTGGCATATATTTTTGAAAAACTTCGGCATTATATACGAATTCAAACTTTGCTAAATCATTCATTACAATATAAGGAATTGCAGAGCCACGAGTTCCACCCATTATTTTTTTGCTTAGTTCTAATTTAACGAACCAGTATAGTGGAAAAATATAATCTGGTTCTACAGTATCAAGCAAGGTGCAAGCATATGTTCTCTGATAAAGGTCAAATTTACCACTATAAAATCGTGTTCGTCCTGTATAGGCACCATTGCCAGATACAATTATTGCATTACCATCATAAATGAAGCTGTCAATTTGTAGAGCTTCAGGAGAGCAAGTGAAAAATTTATATTTTCCGCCATCAATTGAAGCATTAGCATTCTTTTTTCCAGTAAATATTACACAGTATTTATCGAGCGTTACTATTTCACCCTGTATCCCTAACTTTGGGGAAAAGAAAGCTTGGTACAAAACATCAGCTTGCTCTTCTAAATTCTTATTTATACTAATAACTTCTGTGAGTGGCAGACGCTAATATAAGAGACTGCCACTCCGTAGTCATTCTCTAGTAATAAAGGAGAACAGACTATGAAACAAATACTAATCAATGAAGTCGTGCAAGGAATGCTTGGATACATCAATAATGCACAGCTTCAAAAACTACAACAAACATTAGAACATGCACTTTTCGATAAAGAAATTGTTGAAAGTTATAATGTGCAGGAAGATACAAGTGAAGATTTACTCGAAAACTTTTTATCTGCAAAAAGGATTGAAGGTTGTTCTGAAAAGTCACTTGTGTATTATAGAAATACAATTCAAGCAATGCGTGATAAAGTTGAAAAACCTGTCAGAGAAATTGAAACGGATGATTTGAGAGAGTATCTCACAGGATATCAGAAAGAAAAGAATTCAAGCAAGGTTACAATAGATAATATCCGACGTATTCTTTCAAGTTTTTTCTCGTGGTTGGAGGATGAGGATTATATCATTAAAAGCCCGGTTAGAAGGATACATCGAGTAAAGTCAGCTACGACTATAAAGGAGACGTACTCTGATGAGAACCTTGAAACAATGAGAGATAGCTGCACTGAATTAAGAGATCTTGCTTTGATTGATATTCTGGCTTCGACCGGAATGAGAATTGGAGAATTGGTGCTTTTAAACCGAAAGGACATTAACTTTGAAGAACGAGAGTGTGTGGTATTTGGTAAAGGTAGCAAAGAAAGAATGGTATACTTTGATGCAAGAACCAAGATTCATTTGCAAGAGTATTTGAACAGCAGAACGGACGATAATCCTGCACTATTCGTGTCTTTAAAGTCTCCATATAATAGAATGAAAATAGGTGGAATTGAAGCAAGGCTTAGAGGAATAGGAAGAAACCTTGGAATAGAAAAAGTTCATCCGCATAAATTCAGACGAACTCTTGCTACGATGGCTATTGATAAGGGGATGCCAATAGAGCAGCTACAGCAGCTTCTGGGGCACAAACGAATAGATACGACGTTGCAGTATGCAATGGTAAAACAGAGTAATGTTAAAATTGCTCATCGAAAATATATTGGTTAGGAGGCGCGCACATGGGCAAATGGAAAGAATGTATCATCGGAGATATTGGTACAGTAGTTGGTGGAGCAACACCATCCACAAAGAAAATAGATAACTATGAGAACGGCACAATTGCGTGGATAACGCCAAAGGACTTATCTAATTTCTCTGGAAGATATATTTCTCGTGGTGAAAGAAATATTACGGAAACAGGATTAAAAAGTTGTTCAGCACAGTTGATGCCGAAAAATTCAGTTCTGTTTACTTCCAGAGCACCAATCGGATATGTCGCAATCGCTGAAAATGAGGTGTGCACAAACCAGGGCTTTAAGAGCGTGGTTCCAAATGAGAATACGGACTTCTTGTTTTTGTATTATCTGCTGAAATATAACAAAGAAAATATTGAGAATATGGGTAGTGGAACTACATTCAAAGAAGTTTCTGGGAAAACCATGAGAGAAATTGTTGTCAAGGTTCCTGAAACGATTGAAGAACAGCACAAGATAGCAGAAATACTTGGAACCATTGATGACAAGATTGAAGAGAATGTGAAGATAAATAAGAATTTAGAAGAGCAAGCTATAGCTTTGTACAAAGCTAATTTTATTGATTTTGTACCGTATGATGGGAAAATGCCGTCATCATGGAGACAGGGAACTGTATCTGAAATCATTGAAATACATGATTCAAAACGAATTCCGTTATCAAACCGCGAACGTTCAGATTTAGACAAAATCTACCCATACTATGGTGCAACTTCCATCATGGATTATGTCGATAAGTATCTGTTTGATGGCATATATCTCCTTTTAGCTGAAGATGGTACTGTTATGGATGATAGAGGTTATCCAATTCTTCAATATGTTGAAGGTAAGTTTTGGGTGAATAACCATGCTCATATTCTTACTGGTAAAAATGGATATACAGTTGAGCTGCTTTATTTACTTTTCAAGCTTACAAATGTTAAATCCATCATTACCGGAGCTGTTCAGTTAAAAATCAGCCAAGCAAATCTCCGAAATTTAAGTGTCGTAATTCCAACACAAGCAAATCTGCGAGAAATTGATGCAATTATTCAGCCGCTATTTTCAGAGATTAGAAATCTTTGTGCAGAAAACCAACGATTATCGGCAATAAGAGATGCGCTTTTGCCAAAACTGATGTCCGGCGAAATCGATGTCTCTAATATCGATATTTAAGCCGCTAAATTCTTATTTACCACTCGAATGATAAGAGATTAATCTAAAAATAAACAAAGGAGTTGAAATATATGTCAGGATTTTATACCGAAGCAGACTATGAAAAATCAGTAATAGAGCTGTTTCAAGAAATGGGATATCGCTATGTATATGCGCCTAGTCTAGAGCACGATTTACACAGCCCATTATATGAAGAAGAATTAGAGGAGGCATTGTATCGTCTGAACCCGGATATGCCGGATGATGCGATAAGAGATGCTCTCTATAAATTGCATAACTTCGAGAATGGTGAATTAGTACAGAAGAATGCTGTCTTTATGGATTATATTCAGCATGGTATTGAAGTGCGCTATTTTGTAAAAGGTGAGGAACGTTCTGGTCTCGTATATTTGGTTGATTACAATAATCCTGACAATAACTCCTATGTAGTCGCTAATCAGTGGACTTTCGTTGAAAATAGCATTAAGCGTCCAGATATACTTTTGTTTTTGAACGGACTTCCTGTCGTTCTTGTTGAGTTAAAATCTCCATCAAGAGAAGAAACGGCTGCTTCTGAAGCATATTTGCAGATTAGAAATTATATGCATGAGATTCCATCTATGTTTATCTATAACTGTATCTGCGTTATGAGTGATCATTTGACTTCAAAAGCTGGAACTATTACATCTGGAGAAGACCGCTTTATGGAGTGGAAGACGAAAGATGGAAATTATGAAAATACGCAGTATGCTCAATTTGATACTTTCTTTGAAGGAATGTTTGAGAGAGCACGCTTGCTTGATATTATAAAAAACTTCATTTGTTTCTCGAATGAAGGCATAAAACGTTTCAAAATTTTGGCAGGATACCATCAGTATTTTGCGGTAAACAAAGCTATTGAATCTTCAAAGCACGCTTGCAAAACTGACGGTAAGGGCGGTGTTTTCTGGCATACACAGGGCAGCGGTAAATCTTTATCTATGGTATTTTATGCACATTTATTACAGACTGCATTGAATAGCCCAACTATCGTTGTCATTACAGACCGTAACGATCTTGATGATCAGCTCTATGGTCAGTTTATGAAGTGTAAAGATTTCCTTAGACAAGAACCAATGCATGCTTCAAGTAGGGCAAACTTGAAAGAACTTCTTGAAGGTAGACAAGTTAATGGAATCATCTTTACGACTATGCAGAAGTTTGAGGAATCCTTCGAATGTCTGTCTGAACGTAGAAATATTATTGTTATGGCAGATGAGGCGCACAGGGGTCAGTATGGATTAAAAGAGAGAGTAGATGAGAAGACTGGTGAAATTAAAATCGGTTCTGCTCGTATTATTCGTAATGCCTTACCGAATGCAACCTATATTGGATTTACCGGTACTCCGGTATCTATGAAAGACAGAAATACAAGAGAAGTATTCGGAGATTATATTGATATCTATGACATGACTCAGGCAGTAGAGGATGGTGCTACAAGACCTGTTTATTATGAGAGTCGTGTTATGAAGTTGAAGCTTGATGAGCAGACATTGCGTTTGATTGATCAGGAATATGATATTATGGCTGAAAATGCAGATGCTTATGTTATTGAAAAAAGTAAAAAAGAGCTTGGACAAATGGAAGCTATCCTTGGCAATGACAAGACGATAGATTCTCTTGTTGGTGATATACTTGATCATTATGAGAATTACAGAGAAAACTTGCTTACCGGTAAAGCCATGATTGTTGCATATTCGCGTCCAATTGCGATGAAGATTTACAAGAGAATTCTTGAACTTCGTCCAGGTTGGACTGATAAGGTTGCTGTGGTAATGACCAGTAGCAATAAAGATCCGGAAGAATGGAGCCAAATTATCGGAAACAAGAGTCACAAAGACGAGCTTGCAATGTCTTTTAAAGATAATGAAAGTCCATTAAAAATCGCGATTGTCGTAGATATG
This sequence comes from Facklamia sp. HMSC062C11, assembly GCF_001810675.1. Lineage (NCBI taxonomy): Bacteria > Bacillati > Bacillota > Bacilli > Lactobacillales > Aerococcaceae > Facklamia > Facklamia sp. HMSC062C11. Next base: position 111,431 of record NZ_KV802399.1, read on the forward strand.
TGGCTTACAGGATTTGATGTTCCTTCTCTTGCAACAATGTATGTCTATAAGCCAATGCATGGATATAACTTGATGCAGGCTATTGCTAGAGTGAATCGTGTGTTTAAAGATAAAGAAGGTGGTTTAGTTGTAGATTATGTAGGTATTGCATCTGCATTGAAACAGGCCATGAATGATTATACTGCGCGTGATAAGAAGAACTACAGAGATACTGATGTTGCTAAGGTGGCATATCCTAAGTTTTTAGAGAAGATTTCAATCTGTAGAGATTTGTTCCATGGATACGATTATTCTAAGTTCATGGAAGGAACTGATCTTGAAAGATCTAGAGCTATTAGCGGTGCAGTTAACTTTATTGTTGCACCAATTAGAAAAAAAGAGCGCGAGGACTACTTAAAAGAATCACTTCTTTTGAAGCAGGCTTTGTCATTGTGTGCATCACTTGTAGAAAGAGAACTTCGTATTGAAGCTGCATTCTTTGAGTCGGTTAGAGTTCTCGTTACAAGAATTATGAATGATGGAGAAGGAAAGAAAATACCGCTTCCTGTGATTAATGCACGTATCAATGAGCTGCTTAAAGCCAGTATAAAGAGTGAAGGCGTTATTAACCTGTTCTCTGATGTGTCTGGCGAGTTTAATTTGTTTGATCCTAAATTCTTAGATGAAATTTCTAAGATGAAAGAAAAGAACCTCGCAGTGGAAGTACTTAAGAAGTTGATCTCTGAACAGGTAAAGATATACAAGCATACGAACGTTGTAAAGTCTCAAAAATTCAGTGAGATCATTCAACAGGCAATGAATGCATACCTTAATGGAATGCTTACAAATGAGCAGGTAATTGAAGAACTTCTTAACCTTGCTAAACAGATTGCACAAGCGCATGAAGAAGGCGAACAGCTTGGTCTTACTGCAGATGAGCTTGCATTCTATGATGCACTTACAAAGCCACAGGCCATCAAGGACTTCTATGAAAATGAAGAATTAATTGCTATTACTAAGGAACTAGCAGATACACTTAGAAAGAATCGTACTATTGATTGGCAAAAACGTGATTCTGCAAGAGCTAGAATGCGTATGATGATCAAGAAACTTCTTAGAAGCCATAGATATCCACCTGATGGAATGGATGATGCTGTAGAAACTGTAATGACTCAGTGTGAGCTTTGGACAGATAATTCTGATATGGAAGAGAATACGGAATCAAATAATAAGATAAACAATTTACTTAATCAAGATACACACTTGATGGTTGCAGAAGAACCTAGCAATTATGGGGATAAGAAATAGGGAAAAATGGACGCAACCAAAGGAAATATTTATGCTATTTTAAATGGTAATAAACAATTTTTGATTCCGGTATATCAACGCTATTATAGTTGGGATCTAGCACAGTGCCAATTTGAAAGAATACCTTCAATCTGACCCTATCGGCGTTCGTCATATCATTACCGAAGAAAGGGATTAATGGATTAGCTATAGCATGGAATTTATTGTAAGAGAAATCATCGATAAAAAAGAAAAAGAAAGAATCGCAAGTGCCGTACTTAAGGACTTACCAGAGTGGTTCGGCTTGCCCGAGAGCACCGAAGAATACATTAAGGACTCACAAGAGAAACCCTTCTTGGCAAGCTTTTATAATAAGGAGCTAGTGGGCTTTGTCGTGCTTAACGCGAGCAGCCCCGACTGCGCAGAAATTTTTGTCATGGGCGTAAAGAAGAAATTCCACCGCCAAGGTGCAGCAAGACAACTAAACCAAGCCTACGAACAGTTAGCCAGAAACTTAGGCTACACTTACACTCAAGTAAAGACTGTTCAGTCCGGCCATTACGAAGAGTATGACATCACCAATAACTTTTATAAGGCAATGGGGTATAAGGAGTTGGAAGTTTTCCCCGGTTTATGGGATAAGTGGAACCCTTGTCAAATATATGTGAAGTATTTGGGTGAGTGAAACTATCGAATCATAACTACCTGTGAATTTTAAGGAGAAGCAATGAGCATAATTAGAATTAATACCTATGATGATCAGCGCTTCAGTCAAGAAGCACTCAATCAGCACGGTTGTTACATAGCAGATGGCGATGTGCCTATAGAGATTATCATCATCTCACAGAGCGAGGCACTTATAAAAGGCGATAAAGCTTACTTTGACGAGGTAATTGAAGAGTTTCGCTTTAATGCAGAGCATATCACAAAATTTTATAATGAAAGCGGTAAGCTTATTAAGCAATTCAAAGACGTGGGGCTTTTTAAGCTTGATATAGATAAAATCCAGCCAATACAGTTCTTCGTTGATAGAGATAAATTAGAAGCAGTAAAAAGCTTTGTTCGTAGCCAAGAAAATGTAATCATACCCGTTGCGAAGTGCGATAATATATACGTATCCCTAGATGGACATACACGCCTCTACCTTGCATATAGCCTTGGCTTTAAACACGTCTACGCTTATATTAGCAAAGACTTCGATGGCTTCGACTACTTCTTTGATGAAGCAAGACAAAGAAATATATATACGGCAAAAGACTTGATTTTGCTCGATCATGAGGAATATGTAGATAAGTGGGATAAGTTTTGCGATGAGTATTATATGTCGAGAGAGTGAGTAAGTGGGTGATTTGCTTAGGGATATGAGACATAGCCTTCTGCTAGTCTTTGTGTTGTACTGATTAGAAAAATATCTTTAGTAACACTGCTTGTGAAGAACCACCTAGTGGGGTGGTAGGCTTAGTGAAACGGATCAAACAGTGACGATCAAATCAAAGTCACAGAATAAATAGGACAAAGAGGAGAGAAGCAAATTGCGTATTTTAATCATAGAAGATGATCAGGTTATTGCACGACTCTTAAAAGATTACTTAATCCAGTGGCATTATGAGGTCGAAATTATCACTGATTTTGATAGGATTCTTGATAATTTCCAAGCTTTTGAGCCTCATCTTATACTCTTAGATGTTAATCTACCCCATTATAATGGTTATTATTGGTGTCAAGAAATTCGCCAGTTATCTCAATTGCCGATTATTTTTATCTCTTCACGCGATGAAGCAATAGATAAAGTGTTAGCAATGCAGATGGGTGGCGATGATTTTATCACGAAGCCGATCGAGTTGCCTGTCTTATTAGCCAAAATTCAAGCTTTGCTTAGACGATCTTATGATTTTAAGTTATCCTCTCCTTTGCTAACTTATCAAGGTTTGGAGCTCAAAGCCACACGCTCGCAGTTGACCTACCAAGATCAAAGCCTTAACTTGACTAAGACCGAGCTTCAAATCATACAAACCCTGATCAAAGCTCAAGGCGACTGGGTTAGTCGCGAACAACTGATTGAAGCTTGTTGGTTGGGCCAAGACTATATCGATGATAATACCTTAGCGGTGAATATCCATCGTTTACGAAAAAAATTAGCTCAGTTAGGACTGGATGGACTGATTCAAACTAAAAAAGGCATGGGCTATGGCTTAGCAAGCGTGGAGGGTGAAGATGAAAGCATTCTTTAAAACTTGTCTAGCAGAACTTTGCCTTATGGTTATCACATTGTTGGTCGTAGGATTTATTTTCTACCTGAGTCCTCTTGAACCAGCTTATGGTCGGTTGTGCCTGATTTGGCTGTTATTTATTGATGGATGCTATCTGATTATTCGCTTTTGGCTTTTTAATTACCAAGTTCAGCTCAAAGCCCAACTGGCTAAACGAGATCAAGAACTCTATGACTTGAAGTCACAAATGCTTCGTCAGCAAAAAGACTTGGACGATTATTTTATCCATTGGATTCATCAGATAAAAACACCCATTGCGGCCATTCGATTAATGTTAGACAGTCAAGTCGAGCTTAGTAAAAATGATCTTGAACAGCAAATGCTGGCCATTGATAATTACACTCGCACAGCTTTAGCTTATTTAAAAATTCAAAATCCAGCAACCGATCTAATGATTCAGCCTATCGTTCTAGATGATTTGATCGCGCCTCTTTTACAACGCTACCGTTGGTCTTTTATACATAACCATACTCGGCTAGAATATCATCCTATTAAAGATCAGGTCATTACTGACGGAAATTGGACTCAATTGATGATTGAACAGATCCTTAATAATGCGCTCAAATATAGCAAAGGGACCTTAATCACCATCAGATACAACTCCCAAGATCAGATCCTCCTAATTAGTGATCAAGGAGTAGGAATCCCAGACAGTGACTTAAAAAAAATTTTTGATAAGGGTTACTCAGGTTTTAATGGTCAGCTTCATTGCGAATCCTCTGGATTAGGTTTATACCTCGTGGATCAAATTAGTCAACGCCTACATCAAAAGGTAACCGTTAGATCCGAACCAGGGCAAGGGACCTGCTTTACGATCACTTTTAATAATCAACTTACAAAATTGTAAGATTAAAGCCTGCTTTGTAAACTTAGATAAAGGCAGGCTTTTTTGTGATTCTTTATAGTAGGAGTATAAAAGAAAGGATGGATTCTATGTTATTGAAAGTTGAACATTTACAGAAGATCTATGGACACATGAACAATCGAACGCAAGCTTTGAAAGATATAAATTTTGAGGTAGATCAAGGGGAATTTATTGCAATTATGGGAGAGTCTGGCTCTGGTAAGACAACATTACTCAATATCCTCGCTAGCTTAGATCAGGCTAGTGCAGGGCAAGTGATATTAAATGGTAGGAATTTAGCCAGCATTTCTCAGCAAGACTCTGCTAAGTTCCGCCGGGAAGAACTTGGCTTTGTATTCCAAGATTTTAACCTTTTAGACATCTTTAATAATGCTGATAATATCCTATTGCCTTTAGTCCTATCTGATTATCAACCACAAGCTATGAAAGAAAGGTTAGCACAAGTCGCTCAGCAAATTGGCATAGAGTCTTTGTTAAATAAATTCCCTTACGAACTTTCTGGTGGTCAAAAGCAACGTATTGCCATCGCAAGAGCCCTCATCACTCAGCCGACCTTGATTTTAGCCGATGAACCAACGGGTGCTTTGGATTCTAAGACCGCTGATCAGATGATGGCCCTCTTTCAAAAAATTAACCAAGCAGGCCACACCATTCTTATGGTCACCCATTCCATTAAAACAGCCTCTGCGGCTAATCGGGTCCTCTTTATCCAAGATGGGATTGTCTTCCATGAAATTTATCGAGGACATATGACCAATCTGACTTTCCAAGAACAGATTGCGAATAGTCTTGCTTTATTAAATCGAAAGGAGCAAGCCTAATGAGTCATCGTATTTCCTGGACGCTTGCTTGGCGCAATTTTAAAGCTCATCGCCGTCTCAATTTACCCTATGTTTTTGCGATTGCTTTGATGTTAGCCTTAGAATTTGTGATGGTGTCCCTGATTGAGAACCATTATGTCCAGACACGCCATCAAGTTCTTCCAACAATTATGAAGTTAGGTTGTTTAATTGGAGGTATTTTATCAGTCATCTTTATTCTTTATGCCGAGAATTTTTCGCAAAAGCAACGGAAAGCTGAAATGGGGCTCTACACAATTTTAGGTTTAGAAAATAAACACATCCGTCGTATGTTAGCCAAAGAACGATTAATCAAAACCGCTTTGGTGGTTCCAATCGCTGTGCTGGAGGGTTATCTTATCGGTAGCTTAATGTTTTTATTATTAAATCGCATGATGAATGAAACCGGCGTGCCTTTAATGGAGTATCCTTTTTCTCTAATAGCTGCGGGGACGGTTGTGTCTCTCCATCTTGGTTTGCAAGTGTTACTAAGGCTGCAAACACTTTGGCAATTACACCACTTAAAACCTGTTGACTGGTTGCTAGCCAGTCGTAGAGGTGAGAAGGAACCGAATGGTAATCTGATGTTAGGAATCTTAGGCTTAGGACTTTTAATTTTGGGCTATGTAAAAGCCAATCAATTGGGCAATATTTTCAATTCCATTCCGATTTTTTTCCTAGCAACTTTATTGGTTATCGCGGGCACTTATTTGATCTTTACTTCTTTAAGTATCTGGGGTTTAAAGGCACTTAAAAGGAGACCCAACTTTTATTATAAAAAAGCACACTTTCTTTCTCTATCGGGGATGTTGTATCGGATGAAAGCCAATGCGGTGAGTCTTGCTTCCATTGCGATTTTATCGACTGGGGTTATTTTAACACTAGGATTAACCTTATCGCTCTATCGCAATATGAATCAGGCAGGAGATCAGGTGCTAGAACGAGAATATCTTTTGGAAGAAGCTAATCTAGATATTCCTTCTGAAGCGGCGAAAGAACTACTGGACCAGGGAATTCAGCAGGTTACAGAGCGGGTGATGATTTCAAATGGATTCTTCCACCAATCATTGCAGACAATCGCCTACCTCCAGGATGGGGTCTTGCATGAAGTACCACTTAATGCTCAAGGTAAGTCTGACGTGCAAGGTTTTTATCTTCTAGTGGAAGATTTGGCTTCCTATCAAGCACGGACCAATGAGCATGTTGAACTGGCAGCCAACGAAATTCTCTTAGCTTCAAATCGACCAGATTTAGAATTGCCGCAAGAAATTGAGCTTGCAAATCAGCATTACAAAGTGAAAGCTCCAGCCAAAAAGATGGCTTCATGGAACATGGCAGTCGACAGCTTGGCCATTGTTGTACCTGAAGGGTCAGATTTAAAACAAGTCCAAGCTAGTTATCGAATGGCCGATCTAGGTGCAGATCACTTAAGTGAGAACCCAATCAATTATCGTTATTTCTTTGATGCGCAAGGCGACTTGCAAGACTTAAACCTAGTAAGTGATGACTTGCTTCAAAAGGGATTAGTTTTGTATTCTCGACAACAAATGAAACGAGAACTCTATTCGGTTAATGGGGGATTACTATATCTAGGGGTCTTAGTATCTGTGATTTTGATGATGGGGATCGGTCTATTGCTTTACTATAAGCAATTATCTGAAGGATTAAGTGACCAGATTAATTATAACATTATGAAAAGGGTGGGCTTAGACGAAGGAATGATCAAGCAGACGATTCGTTCGCAAATTTTATGGATCTTTATCTTACCTTTGATCGCCGCCATGGTGCATACTCTGGCAGCTTGGCGTTTAGTTTTTGGTACTTTGCAGACAATCTTACTAGTGAACGATCAAGTATTAATTATTTCCTCTATTTTAATCATTGTTTTAGCTTTTATACTGGTTTACTTAGTCTTTTATTTGATGAGTTCAGGAGTTTATTATCGCTTAGTCAACCAGGATAATTCACCGAATAATAAATAAAGGCTCCTTAATGTTGAGAGTATCTAACTATCATTCTTACCATAATAATTAAATGGATTTTCCATGAATCGCTGGGTTATTTATGCTCATTGCTGGTTGTAAAGATCCAATAAATCCAACACATGTGGAGAGCGTCGTACTTTTGTTCAAACTAAATACAAATGACTATTTAGATCAGAAATAAACGAGAGTAAAAATGTTCTTGATAGATATTAAAGGAGTCATCATCCAATAATTACAATATTCGTCCTGACCCATTGACAATAAAACTTGGCATTGATATAATTTGGATACCAAGTAAACTTGGCAAACCAAAAAAGGAGAATGAATATGGAACGAGATGAAATTCTAGCAAGAAGTCGTCAAGAGTATAAATATCAAGATGAAATGATGGTTGATACCTTAAAAAAGGCAGGTGAATCATCGAGCCAAATTGGCTTGATTGTGGTTGCAGTTTTATTTGGAATTGAAGCTTTTTTCTTCAATTCATTTAATTATGGGATATTGAGTATTTATTTTAGTATCGAGGCAACGAGAGAATTGGTAAAGTATGTCAACTTAAAAGAAAGAAAACAATTGATGATGGGAACGCTGATGGCAATCTTAGGGATCGCTTTATTTGTGGCTCATCTTATCTCGTTAAAATAGTGATAAATGATGGATGATAAATTAGTTCTCAAAAATTATTTGAAAGAAGCCAGAAAAGAAAAAGGCTATTCCCAACAACAACTAGCTGATGAAGTGGGTGTTTCAAGAAACACGATTAGTTCAATTGAAACTGGACAATTTAGTCCAACTGCTAAGTTAGCTTTGATACTTTGCATTGCATTAGAAAAGAAATTTGAAGATCTTTTCTATTTTTAGAAACATATCCTTAAATTGAAAATCTCCCTTCATCAGACACTATGGTGTCTTGAAGGGAGATTTATTCGTTAATCGCTTTGTTTAGACTCTAATAGGAACTTTGAAAAGAGATAATAAAAGACACGAAAAACACCCTCGGCTGAGAGTGTCCTTAGATTAAATATTCCCATTGTCTGGATGAATGGATAATTCGATGAATGAACACGATATGTTTTCGATCGTTGATGGTGTAGAAGATGAGGTATTTTTTGTAGCCTAGGTAACGATAGCCTTTATTAGCTAGGTAGTCATCTCTGACAAGTTGAAATTTTTCTGGCATAAAAGCTAACTGTTCCATCGCCTTTTGGATCCCATTTAGAAATTTGGATGCGGTAGAAGGAGAGGTTAGATCGGTATGAATGTATTGAACAATCGCTTTTAAGTCAGTTTGCGCAGAGTCAGTGATTTCAATCTGATAATCATTCATGACCTAGCTCTTTTCTTAAATCATTCATGACGTCTTTGAGGGACTTGGTTCGTCCTGAAGTAACATCTTGTTCACTGGCCTCTAATAAAGCATAAAGTTCGTGCTTTCCAACCAAGCGTTCGTATGCTTGGATACTCATCACGGCCAAATCTCCACGACCATTTTTGGTAATAAAAACAGGAGAATGGGTTTCGTTACAAAAGTTAGAAATGTCATTGTAGTTATTTCTTAAATCGGTACTTGATTGAATTCTTGGCATTAATATCACCTCTTCTAAAGATATAATACCATTATTTCTTTAGATTAACAATAAATGACATTGAGCATATTTTAACAAATCTTTAAAACGAGATAAGTTGATGATCTTATGTGAAAATATCCTATTCTTATAGCTTTTATATTATTCCGATAAAATGGTAAAATAAGGACAATTTATCGATCTTACAGTGAAACAAGTTGCTTAAAAATGGGGTATATCAAGGATTTTTTGTTCAGAGGGAAGATGCTTGGTGTATATCGAGATAAAAGAGCTTAGAGCCCCCTAAGAGGCAACTAAACCAACGGATAGGCTCAACGCTATGGAGGGAGACAAGTACAATCGATGAAAGTCAAATTAATTAAGTTAACTAAAGAGTATGAAACAAAACTGGGTGAGATGATTGATGAATGGAAGCTTGACCATGAAATGAATGATGCCAACACTTCTCCATGGTCAATCTTTAAAAATGATTACCATGATTTTGATTATTACTTAAACCACTTAGAAATAAAAAACAAAACAGAAGATCGCGTTCCCGATTCAGTGTTCTTTCTGCTAGATGAAGAAAGAGACAGGCTATTGGGAGCAGTCAATATTCGACACTCTCTGAATGACTGGCTTTTGAAAGAAGCCGGGCATATTGGGGACGGGATAAGACCGAGTGAACGAAGAAAAGGCTATGCCACTGAAATGGTTCGACTGGCATTGATCGAGTGTAAAAAGCTAGGAATTGAAAGAGTACTCATGGTATGCGACAAGGATAATATCGGATCCGCTAAGTCGATTATTAAGAATGGTGGCGTCCTTGAAAATGAGTTTGTCAATTCCGAGGGTAAGACTGTTCAAAGGTATTGGATCGATAATCAATAAAGTAAAAGAATAACAGGTGAAAAGATGATAATTGATAGTTACGATAAAGATACAGAGCCAGTTATAAGCTTAAAAGATTTTTACGGTGAAAAGAAATATTTGATAGAAAAATGCTTGATTATATTATCAAAAAATATATTGGATCACTTATTGGATCACTTTGACTGCCAAGAAATTGCTCATATCGGATCTGCAAGTGGATCAAGGCCAGTCTATAAAAGCAGCTTTGAAGGTCAAGAATTTGCCTTTTATCTTACGATGATGGGTTCAGCCCTTGCCTCAACAGATTGTGTCGAAGTTAATTGGCTTACAGGTGCCAACAAATTTATTATGTTTGGATCTTGTGGGAGTCTCGATAAGGAACAGACCTTTGGTAAGTATATTATACCGACAGAGGCCTATCGAGGTGAAGGGGCGTCTTATTATTATGCACCCCCTTCAGATTATCTGGCTATCAAAAACCATGATAAGCTGGAAAGTTTTTTTATTAGAGAAAATGTGCCCCATACTAAGGGAAAGGTTTGGACGACAGATGTGATGCTTCGTGAGACGCGTGGGCTTGTCTCTAAGAGGAAGTCGGAGGGCTGTATCGCCGTCGAAATGGAATTGGCGGGTGTGCAAGCAGCTTGTGATTTTTATGGATTGGAGCTGTATAACTTTCTTGAGGCGGGCGATGTATTGAATGAGGCTTCTTATGAAGTTGAGGGACTTCATAGTGCCAACCATGATCTTGGAAAGTTGTATCTGGCTTTAAAACTATTAAAAGAAATATAAGCTAGACAAGTAAAGAGATGATTAAAAATAGGGGTAATAAGAATAGTATCCTTATTCTAATTTCTTAGGGAATAAGTTAGGCATTAAAAAAGTAATATTTAATAAGGATAGAGTTCGTAAAATTTTTGATTTAGAAGCATCTAAAAGGGGCTATATGACTGTTAAAGGTGGTCTTAAAAGTTTAGATGTTGACCGCATTCGATCGAGTTATTAGACATTGAATGAAAACCCTTGTAAACTATTAATGAGTAGATCGAATTACTATCAAAAAAGGGGGAATGGGGCGCTAATCTAATGGAGGATCTAAAGATGTTGAATGTGGATAAGCCAAAAAATGGAGGTATTATGAAATTCGAAAAATTATATATCAATGGTGAGTATGTAGATTCTACTTCTGGAGAATTTATCGAAGTAGAAAACCCAGCCACCAATGAAATTATCGGAAGAGTTCCTCGAGGAAATGCAGAAGATGTTGAAAAAGCTGCTCTCGCTGCCAAAGAAGCCTTTAAAACGTTTAGCTTAACCCGTCTTGATGAACGTATTGAAATTATGAAGAAATTCGCAGCCTATCTAAAAGAAAATTTGGATGAAATGGCTGAATTAATTACCAAGGAATTAGGATCTCCCATTGAGTTTTCTAAAGAGACACATGTACAATCTCAAATAAACCGGGTTGAAAAATATATCAACATCGTAAAAGATTATGAGTTTTCAAGAAGGGATGGCGGAGCCCTTATTGTTAAAGAACCGGCCGGAGTCGTTGGTTGTTTAACGCCTTGGAATTATCCGCTGGGACAAATCATTCAAAAAATTGTATTTGCGATTTTAGCGGGTAATACCATTGTATTGAAGCCAAGTCAACAGACACCGCTCATTGCCTATTACGTTGTAGATGGGCTTGAAAAAGCAGGCCTTCCAAAGGGTGTCTTGAACCTAGTAACCGGAGTAGGTGGTGAAGTTGGTAATGCGATCGCCACCAGTAAACATATTGACGTCATTTCCTTTACGGGATCGACTAAAGGTGGCAGTGAAGTATCCAAACTTGCCCAAGAAACGGTTAAAAGAACGACGCTAGAACTAGGGGGTAAATCGCCAGCTATCTTTTTGGATAAGGAAAATCTAGAACTTGGCGTAAAACAACTGCTAGCGATCGTCATCGAAAATACGGGACAAACTTGCTCGGCTTGGTCGCGTGCCATTGTTTTAGAATCGGTACGTGAAGAATTTGAAGCGGAAATTAAAAGACAATTCCCCGACTTTAAAGTTGGCGACCCAAATAACCTCAATAGCATAGCTGGACCTTTAGCCTCTAAAAAACAATATGATAAGGTCACCGATTATATTGAAAAGGGTAAAGAGATTGCGGATGTTTTAATCGAAGGGAATTATGACTTCCCAGAAAAAGGTTACTATGTCAATCCGATTGTCTTTAATGATGTGAAGAATGATGCGGTTATTGCTAGAGATGAAATATTTGGACCGGTCCTTTGTGTCATCTATGTGAAAGATAAAAAAGAAGCAATCGAGGTTGCCAATGATACAGACTATGGTTTATCCGGTGCTGTATTTGGCAATCAAGAAGAAGCCCTCGAAGTAGCGAAGTTGGTTCGTACCGGAACCATCACAGTAAATGATGGACCTGGCGAAATCGGGACACCTTTTGGTGGCTACAAGCTGAGTGGTTATGGTCGAGAAGGTGGCATTGAAGGGCTAGAAGAATACTTAGAAACCAAGACCATTAATGTGAGAGCGTAGAATAGAGACTCTTTGTTAATAGAATCAATGAATATTTCTTAGGAATTAAGTGGCCTTAGGCAACTTAGTTCCTTTTTATTTTATGTCACAGATGCATTATCATCGATCAGCTCAGCTCATATTCTTTATTTATATGGCATATTGATGAGAATAAATGATGAAAAATTAGAAAAAGCTTGAAAATATTTATGATAAAGCTTATGATAAGATGTAAATTTATTGCCTAAAACATTAAAATTAAATGAGGAGATTTGAATGAAACATAACAAGTTTACATCGACCTGGGGGTTTATACTGACAACGGTGGGGTCCGCAGTTGGCATGGCCAATGTATGGGGCTTTCCATACAAGCTTACGGCCAACGGTGGGGGAGCTTTCCTATTGGCTTATTTATTCTTTATCGTTGTATTTGCCTTTTTTGGCTTATCTGCTGAGTATGCCGTAGGAAGATATTCAGGAACGGGGACCCTCGGTTCTTATGAAAAGGCCTGGTCTCATGTTAAGCTTTCAAAATTTGGTAAAGTCATTGGAATATTACCGCTTTTAGGGTCAATGTGTATTGCCATAGGCTATGCAGTGATTATTTCCTACGTTTTAAAATCACTTTTCCAAAGTTTGACAGGAAGTTTGATGACTGTTGAACCAGAAGCTTGGTTTCAATCATTTTCAGGGGCAAACTTCAGTGTTGTACCCTTTCACTTGATTGTCATTGTCATCACCCTATTAACCTGTGTAAAAGGGGCTAGCTCGATCGAAAAGGCTAATAAATTAATGATGCCGCTATTCTTTGTTCTATTTGTGATCCTGGCAGCTCGTGTCGCTTTTCTACCCAATGCCTTAGAAGGTTACCAATTTATGTTTAAGCCCGATTGGAAAATGCTGGCGGATCCAAAGGTTTTAGTGGGAGCTATGGGGCAGGCCTTTTTCTCTCTATCTATTACAGGAAGTGGAATGATTGTTTGTGGAGCCTACTTACACAAAGATGAAGATATCGTAGCAGGCGCCAAACAAACGGCATTATTTGATACCATTGCAGCCCTGGTTGCGGCCTTGGTGATGATACCGGCACTTTTCTCATATAGTGCAAACCCAGAAGGAGGGCCAGGACTGCTATTCGTCACCCTGCCTAAAATCCTACAAAATATGTGGGGTGGAAGGGTATTTGCCATTGCCTTGTATCTTGCTGTCCTATTTGGCGGAATTTCTTCCTTACAAAATATGTTCGAGGTTGTCTGCGAATCGATTCTTCATAACTTTAAACAGTTAAATCGAAAAACGGTCTTAGTCTTTATCGGCATGATGGCATTTATACCCGGGATTTTTATGGAGCCGATCGGTGGTGTTGAGGGGGCTATTCTTGGCGGATGGGGTCCTTGGATGGATTTAGTTTCTATTTATATCATACCAATGGGAGCTACCCTTGGAGCCTTCACCTGGTTCTGGATCATGGATAAAAATGCCTTATTAGATGAAATCAACACAGGCAGCAAGATAAAATATACCAAGACCTGGTACTATCTTGGGAAATACATCTATGTACCGATGGCGGCTATCCTATGCTTTGTCGCACTCTATTATAAAATTGCCTTTTAATCGCTTGAGTTCTCTAGATGCAGCAACTTCTGGAGAACTCCTTTTTATTTTAGGAGAGAAAAGAGCTAGAATTTGGTAAAATAAAGAAAAGGCTTAGGGGGGGACAAATGATGATCCAAGATGATATGAATTTATTGATTTTAAATAAATTAAAGGAAATTGAGAAGGACTATGATATAACGGTCTTATGGGCGGTAGAATCTGGGAGTCGAGCTTGGGGATTTGAGTCCAAGGATAGTGACTATGATGTTCGATTTATATATAAAAGAAAGATGTATGATTATTTGAAGTTGGAGCAGACGAGAGACGTTTTAGAAATTCAAATCGATGATACTTTGGATATTGTGGGTTGGGATCTGGATAAGGTGTTGAAATTACTGTATCGATCGAATCCTTCTTTGTTAGAGTGGCTAAATTCTCCAATAATATACTTAGAATCTGACTTCGATTATCGGATTAAAGAGCTCGTTGCTAGTTATTATCAAGAAGATAGGTTGTTATATCACTATTTAAACATGTGTAAATCAACCATAAAAAAATATTTTCAATCTGAAAAAGTCCTTGCCAAGAAATATTTTTATGCAATTAGACCAATATTAGCCTGTTTATGGATTATGGATAATCATCAAACCCCACCGGTATTATTTAAGACATTATGTGACTCTGTTTTACCCAGTGAATTGTTGCCGTCAATCAACAAACTCCTGATGATTAAGAGAACTAAAGATGAATCCTATGCCATCAATCATATAAAGGTTGTTGATTCATTTTTAGAGGGGAAAATTAAGGAAGTAGAACGATACCTATCGATATCAGAGTTTACAAACGATTTAGATTGGAATTTGTTAAATACTTTTTTTATCAATGAAGTTATGTAAGTCTGTTGTTGATCTCAAAGAAATGATTTTATAGATGTATAAGTTGTGATATGGAAAATGAATAATTATTCAAAGACCCTTTCTTGTGAAAAGCAATTTAATACAATTGAAACGTTATAAAAATATTCTTTATGGGAACGAAGTTTGGTAAAATAGATAAAAAATAAGGGTAGGAGATAAATTATGGATAGAGAAAAAGTCAAACAATTATTTGATCAATACACCCAAAAGCTTCGCATTGTACCCGAATGGGACATTAGACTGGAATTTATTGAAGACCCAGATTGGCATAAGACCGGTGATTTCAAAATAGATCCGACCGATAAAAAGGCTATCCTTATGCTGAATGCGGCCAATCCCAAAGATGAAAATATCGAAGAAACAATCGTTCACGAACTGATGCATATCAAGATGTACCCACTGGACCAAGTTTGTGAGAGCTTGATTATCAATCTGTTTGAAGAAGATAGCAAAGAACAGAGCTTCGCCTATCAGGAATTTTTTACGGCCTTAGAAGTGACCGTCGAAGAGCTCGCCAAGTGCTTTTTATATGAGTTTGGCGAGAACAAAGAATTATCCTTTGGCAGAATGAAAAAGATCAAGTCGTTCAATGAACTATATGATGGCTTAAGAAAAATCGATTAATAATAGGGAATCGGATTATTAGAAAGAGAAATTTTTCGATTAGCCTCAGTCTTTTTAGGTAAGGTCGTCTTATCGTAAAAGTTGCATTATCTTTTGATGGAATTGTTAAAAATAGCTTGCTGTCTTCCTGATAGGGTAAAGACAACAAGCTATTTTTGCTTAGTGTATTTCGCTTAGTGACTTTCGTAGTTTAAGAATTTGTTAGAGAGGTATAAGGATAGGGCCACTTCGCCGATAGCAAAAAAAGCTAAGAGTCCCAGATCTTGGACATTGATAAATCGGAAGTTATTCGATTCAATGGCCAAAAAACTAATTCCAATGATCTTGAGTGATTTATAGGCGGTTGCGAATCCTAGAATGGTAAATAGGCTAGATAGAAGGACGATTATCCCAAAGGACTTTGTCTTAATCGCAAGAGCCTCGAAAATCCCGATAATTGGAAGTGCTAAAAGAATGCTAAGGAATATATAGTAAATGAACAGACTGAAATTAGTCGGTGAAAAACCAGCGATAAATCTTCCAGCGAGATAAAATAAGCCCAAAAAATAAAATTGACAAAGACTTATGATGATAAAAGCTAAAACCAGCTTGGCTAAGATAAAGGCTATATTCTTTCTAGGACTTAAGCGGATAAATTTCAGTCCGGCTTTATGTTCGACAGCCCACAGACTTGCGATGACGATAGCAATGAGCGGGATGTAGAAGAAAGAAAAGTAAAATAAACTCACTTGTGTCCACAGACTCTGCCATTGATGACTGAGTGTTTCTTTATTACCCAGGTAGTTAATAAGCCCAAAGGCATTCGCTAAGAGGGGAATAATCAGACTTACGAGTAAAATATTGAAAAACTTTATCTTTTTAAATTCTATTTTTAACATAATTTCTCCTAGTCTTTCCATAAGTGATAAGATTTCATATTCTTTAAATAAACAATCGAAAGGATCAAGAGGGTCAGGGCAATGATCCCTGTATAGTAATTGATGGGGTTAAGAACTTGAATAAATTCATCGCCCTTTCTGCTATAAGAAATAGTCAGCAGGCTGGACGCCCAAGCAAAGGGATTGATAAAGGCAAGAACTCTTGATGTGAGCATGGTGATGACGCCTGTCAGTCCTCCGATGATGGCAATAAAGGATAAGCTATAAACTTTTTTGCTCTTCATCTCGATGATCATAAAGAGTCCTAAGAAAAACAAATTGATCAGTAGAGCAGATAGGTTTACGACACAAAATCTTAAGATCATTGGCTGATTCATTGTAAAGTGATCGGACCTGCTGGCTAACATTAGGAAGACAAGGGCTTCGATCACTTGCAATAAGACTAGGCGCATTGATAAATACTTAAATTTATCCAGCAAAATAGTATTGACTTTTTCTCCAAGGATCATTTGCATCTGCCACATCTTATTTTTTTCTTCAATTTCAATGACTTTTTTGACCAGAGAGGAGATGAGTATGGGATTGGAGATTAGGGCGATAAATAAATAGGTGTCTAGAACGTAGGCGAGTGGATACTGGCTTTTTGAAAAAGACGGGGAATGGCTAACCCCTGTTACCATGATTGTTTGAGCGATAAATACGATAAGGATTAAAAAATGGATACCGAGTCTTTTATATTTTTTCCTTTCTAAATGCTTCATATTAGCGCCTGCTTTCTTCAATAAAAAGCTTTTCCAGGCTTTCTTTTTCTTCTTCGATCCGATAGATATCAACTTTGCCACTTAAAAAATTGACTATCGTCGCAATATCTTGGTTAGAAAGCTTCCCTAAAATGATCTTTTTCCCTTGGAGTCGATCTTCTGAAAGATCTAACAGACTGAGTGCCTTTTGGTTATCAGAGGTTTGCAGGGATAGATAGGGCGGATGGAGTCTTCGATAGTTTTCCAGACTGCCATTGTAGGCTAATTTTCCTTCTTTAAGGATGCCAATATGACTGGCGATTTTTTCAATTTCATCAAGAATATGGGAAGAGATTAAGATACTGGTCGAGGTATTTTTGACAATATCCCTAAATAAATGCCTCATCTCTTCGATCCCTTGAGGATCTAGGCCATTGATAGGTTCATCGAGAATCAATAGTCTGGGCTGGCCGATTAATGCCATGGCGATACCAAGACGTTGCTTCATTCCTAATGAATAATCTCTGGCCTTCTTTTTATCGACGTGTTTAAGTCCGACAAGGTCTAAGATTTTTGAGATTTCCTCTTTCTTGATCCCTTTTAGCTGGCAAATGATTTCCAGATTTTCATAGCCGGTTAGGTGATCATAAAAAGAAGGGCTCTCAATGAGTGCACCCAGGTGCTGGTTGAATTGTTTTTGCTGGTTGGCGTTTACTTCTTTTCCAAAAATGCGGATCTGCCCGTCATCTTTTTTGACCAGTCCCAATATCAGCTTCATAAGAGTGGTCTTGCCAGCACCATTCTTGCCGATTAGACCATAGATAGCTCCTTCTTCAATGACTAAATGGTCAATATCCAAGACCGGTTTATGGTTATAAGATTTTTTTAAATGATTTATTTCGAGTAGTTTTTGCATAATCATTCCTCCTAGAAACAGCATATCAAGCCTGGATAAAAATAATATTTAAGCAAGATCACTTTTACCTCACAAAGGGCTATATCGAGATATGCTAGTGTATAATAGGGAAAAAGGGGGTGGCTTAGATGGACTTGAGCAAAAATGTGAGTATCTTAGTGGTGGATGATGAAAAAACGCTATTAGAGAATCTCTATCATTTCCTAAAGAATAAGGGCTATAACAAGGTCTATACCGCTAAAAATTTGCAGGAATCACGCTTTAAATTAGCCAACCATCCCATTGACCTCATTGTCTTAGACTTAATGTTACCGGATGGGAGTGGTTTTGATTTATTAAAGGAAGTGAGACAGACTTCCAATATAGCAGTCATTATTCTATCGGCGCTAGATGGCTTAGATGACCGCAGAGAAGGCTTTGAAAATCAGGCGGATGACTATCTCGTCAAGCCCTTCTTTCCAGACGAACTGCTTTGGCGTATTGAGGCCGTCTTGCGAAGAAGTAAGCATCTTAAATCGCAAGAAAAGATTGATTTAGGGAATGTGATTTTTGATAAGTCCAAGGGCATCCTTGAAAAAAACGGTAAAGAGATCCCCTTAACGGCCACCCAATTTAAGATTCTCGACTACCTATCTGACAATATCAATCGGATCGTATCGATTGATCGGATGTTAGAGCATATCTGGAAAGATTCTTTTGGTTATGAGAATACCTTGATCACTCATATCTATCGGTTACGTGAGAAGCTTGAAGATAATCCACGAGATCCCCAAATATTAATCACGATAAAGGGACTGGGTTATAAGTTGGTTAAAGAGGAAAAATGATGTTTAATTATATTTTAAAAAGATTCAAAAAAATCGTCATTCGAATATTACTCTTAATATTTTTCTTGATCGTGTTATTGATGGTCTTTCTTTATCTTAATTTTCGCTTAAACCATCAATACCCCAATCCGAATGAGGTTTTTACCTATGTCGAAAATAATAAAAGCACAAGCTATCTCAATGAAAAAAACAAAGCCTTCTTACAGGAAAAGGATATTTGGGCCATAAGACTGGATAAGGAGGGTAAGCTTACCGAAAGTTTTCATAAGCCGCCAGAAGTTAAAAACACTTTTGATCTAACGGATGTGGCAAGATTCACTCGTTTTTATCTAGCGGATTATCCCGTATTTACCTATGTGGTTGGCGATGGATTGCTCGTATTTGCCTATCCGAAAGGGTCCTTGGATAAGCTGCCTTCTAATTACTATAATCTTAAAAATCTGATTTTTAACCTTGAGCTGGTTCTCTTATGCTTGGTCTTATTTTTGTTCTTTGTCTATTTGATTTACCGGATTGATATTAATACGATCTTTAAAAATATTTTGCCCTTCCAAAGAGCGATTGATAATCTCTATGAAGAAGACTATGAAAAGCTCGATGAATTTGGCGAATTAAAAGATCTCGCTGTGAGTATCAATAGGGCTAATGAAAAATACTACCAATTAAAAGCCGCTCAAGGCAAGTGGATCCGGGGCGTGAGTCATGATGTGAGGACCCCTTTAGCTAATATTTCCTGGGAATTGAGTAAAGAGGGTCAAGACACGCTTGATATTGACAAGATACAAGACCAAGTCTTAAAAATATCAAGGATCTTAGAGGGACTGAATCTCACCTTATCGCTTTCTAATATTGATAAAGATAGTTTTGGATCAGAAAGTCCTATAAAGGTCATCCGAAAACTGATTGTCGATAAGCTCAATGATAATTCGGATCGAGAGATAGTGTTTGAGAATCTGGTCCAAAATCAAAACCTCCAGCTTAAAATGAATCCGGACTTATTCTATAGAATGTTAGAGAATATTTTGGAGAATGCATTGATTTATACCAAGGGCCAAATCAGAGTGAGTGTTTCAGATGCAAAGGGTCAGCTGCGAATAAGCCTATCCGATGAAGGGGAGGGTCTATCTGAATCGTTGATAAAAAAAGTGAATCAGGAAGATTTAACGAATATTACCAGGCATGGTTTGGGAATTTTTATTTCTAAACAAATCGCCGAATTGCATGACGGTCGCTTTATACTAAACAACAAGAGCCCTGGTCTGGAGGTGCTATTTATCTTTGACCTTCTAGATGAACGTTGATGGCTTTGTATCCATAAGCGATCAACGAACTAATATAATTAAGCAAAAGCCTTGATACAACACTTTTACTGGGAAGTTGGGTGTGGATATCAAGGCTTTTTGTTTGGAGTCAGAAATAGGGGTGATTTTTTCTTTACAATGAACGAGTTGTTGGATTGAAGGAAAAATTCAAATTAATACGCTATACCTACTACTTGACACGTACTACGCATAGCGATATAATTTGGATAAATTAGTTGAATGGAGGCGAGGGAATGATGGCGGATGATCATTTAGAAAAAGAACTTCCTTTGACGGAAACGCATTTTTTGGTGATGTTAACGATGGTTCAACCGAATCATGGTTATAACGTGATGCAGGAAGTGGAGGCAATGACACAAGGGCGCATTGTTTTTGGCCCTGGGACACTTTATGGGGCCATTAATAACCTCAGCAAAAAGGGGTGGATTGAAATGGTTGAACAGGATTCGTTCAATCGACGAAAAATTTATCAAACAACACCTATTGGTCGAAAGTTACTTGATCTGGAATTAGATCGAATGAGTCGATTAATTGCAGCCAGTCAAAATTATTTAGAGAAAGGAGAATAATCATGGCAACAAAATTTAAGTTTTTTTTAAATCCAATTGAGGGCCGAGAAAAATATCTCAATGATATGGCTGCTCAAGGTTATCAGCTGGTTAAAAGTGGTAGTATATTGCAAAGATTCCAAAAGAAGGTGGATTCAAAACGACATTATACGGTTCAGTATATTGGACATATGACGGATCGTGAGCGGCATAGCTATTGTAATTTTTTACAGGGAATGGGTTATCAAACCTATTTTGCGCCGCTAAATATTGGGAAGGCCAGTTTTGGAAATATCCGTCTACGTCCTTACAATCAAGGAAGAGCAATGATAGCGACGAATCCGGGAATGATCAATCAGGAAATCCTGATTATTGAAACACCTAGTTCTAAAGAAATTCCCGCCTTCAGTGACAAAGCAGATAAGAAGGCTGATTTGAAACGTCGATTAAGGCCTGCAATTTATCTACTGTTAGTCTCACTATTGATGCTTTTGATTGGAATCTTCCAGCACTTTGATATCTCTCAACCAGGTTGGTCTTGGGCTATTTGGAGCTATCGTCCCTTTGAACATACAGCTTGGCCATGGCTTGGACTAGGAAGTATGTTTTTTGTATACGCGATTTGGTGTATCGCCAAAATCCGTTCTTTAATGAATCACTTGGATAGATGAAGAACATGCAAAGACACAGATGTGATAGACTTTGTATCAGTTAACGAGAAAGAAAACTAGATCTATCATCCCCCAAAAATATCAGCGATCTTCTTGAAGTCTTTTGGCTTTTTAAGAAGGTCGTTGTTTGCTTTTTAGGAGAGATTCTTGCTGATTTTTGGTAAAATAAGGCTAAGAACCAATCACGGTGGTTCGACCTATCGGGGGGTGAAAATAGGGATGACTGGATATGAATCCCTTGCTCTGCCCCGACTAGCCAATTAAGAAGAGGAGGTTATGAGATGAAAGGGTTGAAGAAAATCTTTATAAGAACGTTTGTGATCGTGGCGGTTGTCGCTATCGCTATCTTTGCCATGAGAATCTATAATGACTATCGTTATAAAGACTCCAGTGATTCATCGTCGCCGGCGTATTACCAAGATGTCACGGATATCAGCTTGTACCCAAAGGATATTGAAGGTGTCGAATTGGCCTATCTTGATGAAAGAAGCTTGCAAGGCTTTCGAATGACTCCGAGTAAGAAGCTGTACCCAGGTGTAGTGGTCTGTTTTGGTGGGTCTGAGGGAAGTCCTAACTTTGAGACGGCTCAAAGACTAGCCCAGGAAGGTTATGAAACGCTCGCCTTATTTATGTTTGGTAGAGACCATCAGCCAAAGACCTTAGCCCGAATTCCCCTAGAGCAGTTTGAGGTTGTCCTTGATTATCTGAATAAGAATATTACCGATGGTGGTCCCATCAGTGTGATCGGCGCTTCCAAAGGAGCGGAATATGCTCTTAATCTGGCCGATAAATATCCTGAGATCTCTAATCTTATCTTGATGTCTCCTTCGAGCTATAACTTTGCTGGCTTGGATTTTCAAGATTATGGATCTTCTTGGACCTATCAAGGCCAAGAGCTGCCCTATATTGATATCAAAAAAGGATCCTTTACCGCCTTTATTGGCAATATGATCTATCCCTTAGTGGTGAAAAGCCCCGTCAGTTATAAGGAAACTTACACGAGTGCGATTGAAGCAGATGCTACTCATCAAGAGAAAATGATTCCGATGAAGAATATCCAGGCCAATCTCTTGTTGATTGCGGGAGAAGCGGATGAACTATGGGACAGTGCCAAGATGGCTCGTGAAATTAAAGACCAAAAACCGGATGCTCAAATTCATCTCTATAAAGAGGCGGGTCATCTATTTTCCGGTAATGGGATCTTAACAACCCCCTCAATGAGAATCGCAACCGGTGGTTCTACAACCGGCAATCAAAATGCCTATGAGGAATCTGAAAAAGTCATAGATGACTTCTTGCGAATTCACCACGCTCCGTAACACAGTGACCAGCCGTCTGAGAATATAGCCTAACAATAAATTGAAAGTAACAAATTGAAGGGTGGTCTAATGCCACCCTTAGTTTTTTATCTAATAAAAATAAAGGAGAGATACAATGACTAAGGCTAAAGTTTATGCCATGTCCTTTGCTAAGGTCTATCCAATGTTGATTGCCAAAGCAGAGAAAAAAGGACGCAGCCAAGAGGAGGTGCTCGAAGTCACATCCTGGTTAACCGGTTATCGTGTAGACCAGATTCAAGAAATGATGCAGAGTCCCATCAGTTACGGTGATTTCTTCGTGCAAGCTCCTTCCTTGAATCCTAATCGCAATCTGATTAAAGGCGTGGTATGTGGGGTAAGAGTGGAAGATATCCAAGAACCCCTAATGCAAGAAATCCGCTACCTGGACAAATTAGTGGACGAACTGGCTAAAGGCAAGGCCATGGAGAAAATCTTGCGTCAATAAGGCGGCTTGGAGTGTTTTAGTAGCTACTCAAGAAGATCGCTATCTTTGAGTTATCAAAGGGGGCGCAGCCGATTTCGACTTATGATCGGGAATTTTAAGCCAAGTCAGTAAAGATTTTGATGATGAGCATCACAAATTACCCTTTACAATTTAAAAAGCTTTGTTATAATAGGGGACAATAAATCTTTAAACCAATCCGAGAGATTGGAAAGATAGAGAATACCGTTTTTAGCCTGCTAAGAAATGATGCGATCTCTATCCAGAGATTTAATTATTTTGATAGGAGGCTTTTTGTTATGGAAAATATTGCTAATAAGGAGCGGATTGCGACACTGGCAAGACCTGTGAGTGTCGACCTACCCGCAGGGAATATCCAGGATGAGGAATATGCTTTTTCTAAGGTAAGTGGTAATTATAAGACTTTCTGGCAGATGCTTGTGGTTATGGTGGGCTTTACCTATTTTTCACCGTCCATGATGGCGGGGGGCCAGCTAGGGATTGGACTTAATTTTAGCAATTTTGTTCTGGCGATTATATTAGGAAACATGTTTTTAGCTGTCTACACGGGGGTACTCGCCCATATCGGACAAACGACACGGATGAACTTTGACTTATTATCCAAAAAAGCTTTTGGGTCTAGCGGTTCAAAATTGCCCTCCCTATTAGTGGGGTTAACTCAGATGGGATGGTTTGGTGTTGGGGTGGCGATGTTTGCGATTCCTGTGGCTAAGCTATATGGCGTCAACAGCTATCTATTGGTTTTAGTCTTAGGTGCCTTAATGACCCTGACTTCGGTTAAAGGCATAAAAGCTTTATCGATATTTGGTTCCGTAGCAGTTCCTTTAATTACCTTACTAGGTATTTATTCCATGTATCGTTCTATTAGTGATGTGGGTGGTTTAGGGAACTTGTTTTCAGAATCACCAGCACAACCGCTGAGCTTAACGGCAGCTTTAAGTATCGTGATTGGGAATTTTATTAGTGGGGGAACCTCAACCCCTAATTTTACCCGCTTCGCCAAAAGTCGAAAGGCGGCCATCGTCTCAACCGTGATTGCCTTTTTTGTTGGCAATATTCTGATGTTTAGCTTTGGAGCGACTGGGGCAGCAGCGTTTAACATGCCGGACATCTTCGACGTGTTAATCCTCCAGGGCTTAACAATTCCGGCAATTTTATCCTTAGGCTTTAATATTTGGTCAACCAATAATAATGCCTTGTATACATCCGGGCTGTCGATTTCTAATGTGACTAAGCTACCTATGAAGTGGGTGACCTTAGTGGCAGGGGGAATTTCGACCTTGTTGGCGATCTACTTATACGATCATTTTGTATCCTACTTAAGTCTTCTAGGTTCTATGATTCCACCGGTTGGAGCAGTGCTTATTATCGATTACTGGATGAATAAGGGGCAATATCAAGAAGTTGAAACAAGTCAGGCGTGGAATTGGCAGGCCATAGTAGCGGTTGTCTTAGGGATAATAACTGGTCTGATCGTCCGTGTGGGTATTGTACCAATTAATAGTTTGTTAGTTGCAGGTGTGGTCTATATTGTCTTATCAAAAGTAAAGGGGTAGTGAATCATGTTAATTAAAAATGTCTTTATCGAAAACCAAGAAAAACCGAGTGATATTCGTATTCTCGATGGTGTAATTACACAGATAGCTGATCATATTGAAGCGACTGACCAAGAAGAAGTGATCGATGCCACTGGCAAACTTGCTCTACCGCCTTTTATCGAGCCACATGTTCATTTGGATTCGGTATTAACAGCGGGTCAACCTAAATGGAATGAGTCCGGTACCTTATTTGAAGGGATTGAGACTTGGTCTCTGCGCAAACAAAGCCTTACTTATGAAGATGTTAAAGATCGGGCTGGCCGGGCTATTCGTAAGCAAGCGGCTAATGGGATTCAATTTGTTCGTACTCACGTGGATACCACTGATCCAAAGTTAACGGCTTTGAGGGCCTTAATTGACTTGCGTGAAGAAGTGAAAGATTTTATGGAGATTCAACTTGTTGCCTTCCCACAAGAAGGAATCTTAAGCTTCAAGAATGGCTATGAACTCCTAGAAGAAGCCTTAAAACTAGGGGCTGACGTGGTGGGGGCCATTCCTCATTATGAGTTTACCCGTGAATATAGTGTGACTTCCCTCGAGATGATGATGGAACTGGCTCAAAAATATCAAGTTTTAGTGGATGTTCATTGTGACGAGATTGATGATGAAGCCTCACGCGGCTTAGAAGTCTTAGCCACGCTTGCCTTAGAGACGGGGATGAAAGGCCGGGTAACGGCTTCCCATACCACCGCCATGCATTCTTATAACAATGCCTATGTCGCCAAATTGATGCGTTTATTACGACTTTCAGAGATCAACTTTATTGCCAACCCCTTAGTCAATACTCACTTGCAGGGACGTGTTGATAATTATCCAAAACGTCGTGGCATGACACGGGTCAAGGAACTACTCGCCAATGGCAACAATGTGGCATTTGGCCATGATGATTTATTTGATCCATGGTATCCACTGGGGGATGGCAATATGTTAGAGGTCATTCATATGGGACTTCATATTGGTCACATGATGGGTTACCAAGAAATCATGGATTCCTACCGCTTTGTTACCCATAATGCCGCTCGCTGCCTAAATATTAGTGACCGTTACGGTATTGAAGTTGGAAAACCAGCTAATTTAATCATTATGAACCAAAGCAACTTCTACCATGTCTTGAATGAGCGAAGCGAAGTCCTCTACAATATTCATGAAGGAAAAGTGATTGCTAAGACCCAACCTAAAGTCAAAGAAGTCTTGTTCTAATGGAAAGTTTATAGTCTTTCTTAGTGCTACAAGCGATTTTCTATTGAAGCTTGATTCTTGCTGAAGGATGGAATACTGAATACCAACAGATCGGGTTGATGGTAGGGAGAAATCTCACCACAACCCGATTTGTTTTATGGGATAATCCTTTTATAGCAGGTTATTCTTGACCTGATTTTGGGTGTTCACCGAGCAGAAAGTAAGCTATTATTGAATAGAGAAAGGAAGATTTATTATGAAAGCACTTGATCTAGTCCTAACAGCTTTATTAACCTTATTTATTTTTGAACAATCCATGAAAGCAGTCAAGAAAAGTCAGGATGTTAGCAATAAGTCGATTCGGGCTCTGGTTGGGGTATATATATTGATGTATGCTTCCTTTTATGTTTTTAGCAGTTATGAGTTTACAACCCAATCGCATGTCTTTTTCACATTAATATATCTTATATATCTTTATGCCACTTACCTATATAATAAAAATTCCGGCTTTGATCGTAGCGAGATTCTTCTAATGCTGGTAATTTTTGTGAATGTCCTGCCGACCATCGCTGTTTATCTATTCGCAAAAATCTTCCATTTGACTTAAAAGGCAATATTAAGATGGTTGACTCTTATCATAAAAATAAAAAAGTCCTCATTGAGATTTCAATGAGGACTTTTTTGCGGACAGGTGGAGGACAATTGACCAAGCTTTTGTTCGTTTTTTTATTTATCCATTCCAAGAATTCTTTGACCGGTTGTCGAATGAGCGGGAAGAAAATGTGTCTTACTATAATTAATCACCCCTAACCGAATCGTTAAATAGAGGGATTCATTAAGGATAACATTTAACAGAGACTTATTCGAGCTTTTTATTCATTTATTGGATAGATTGTTGGGAATGTTCGTGAAAAGACCAAAAACAAGCAAAAATCCGAACGTTTGAAATTATCATCTAACAAAAATTAATAAAACGGTGGAGAGCCTTGCTTCTTGCAGGTAGAGTGGGGGTGTACTAATTAAAGAAAGGATATTGTGTATGACGAGACGCTTTTCTATTTCTACTCAAAATTCTCAGATCAGTGTTACCAACGATCAGAATCACGTCGGTGGTATGGTTGGGGTCTGGAATGTTCAAAATGCGAGTCAAATCATTCATACCATGCTCTACGCCTTACAGCATCGAGGGCAAGATAGTTGTGGGATTACAACGGTTAATCAGGATGAATTATTGGGATATCGAGGAGTCGGCCTATTGAATGAAGTCTTTGATGATCGGAATAAAGTTGAGTGTCTCCTGGGAGATTCGGGTATGGGCTGTGTGTCCTCATTGGATCCTGTTGAGCTTAGAACGCTTCGTGGGTTACAACCCTTGATCTTTCAACATGAGGATCAAAACATCAGCTTAATTCATAGCGGTAACATTACTAATGCCCAAAGTTTAAGACGAGGCCTTGAAAGGCAAGGGGCAGTCTTTCATTCCAATTCAGATGGGGAGTTATTATTTCATTTGATGCGTCATAGTGGGCAAGCTTCGATCGAGGGTCAGTTTAAGGCTGCTTTAAAGCAGTTTACCGGGGCTTTTAACGTGATCCTTATGACCAACGAGCAGTTATTTGCGGCGGTGGATCAACACAGTATTCATCCCTTGGTAGTAGGAAAGCTAGCTGAAGCAGGCTATGTGATTGCCAGTGAGACCTGTGCTTTAGATGTGATTGGGGCAGACTTCCAAGCGGATACCTTACCAGGACATTATTGGATCATTGACCGAGAGGGAGCACGGCAAGTTGCTTATCAAGCCAGCGACTCACTGGCGATCGAATCCTTTGAGTTTATCTATTATTCTCGGCCAGATTCCCAGATTCATGGCATTAATGTCCATCGTGCTCGCAAAAATATGGGAATTCGATTAGCCCATGAATGTCCAGCACCTAAGGATTCAATTGTAGTAGGAATTCCTAATTCTTCCTTGTCTGCCGCAATGGGTTACGCTGAAGCGAGTGGCTTACCTTATGAGATGGGCTTAATCAAGAATCAATATATTGGTCGCACCTTTATTGCTCCTACTCAAGATGAACGTGAAAGCAAGGTCAGGACGAAGCTATCAGCCGTTAAGGGGATTGTTCAAGATCAATCGGTGGTCCTTATCGATGATTCCCTTGTTCGTGGGACGACCATGATTTATATCGTTAAGTTGCTTAAGGAAGCAGGTGCGCGTGAAGTGCATGTGCGGATTGCTTGTCCACCGATTCTATTTCCCAATTATTATGGGGTCAATACGAATGATAATAAGGAATTGATGGCAGCTAACTACTCAATTGAAGCCATGCGACAAATCTTAGTCTGTGATAGCTTGAATTTTTTATCGTTAGAGGGTTTGGTGGAAAGCATTGGACTCGGTCAAGAAGGGCAAGGAACGGGCTTAAACTTAAATTCCTTTGACGGGGTCTATCCAACGCCTTTAAGTGATTATCAAGCTGCTTTTGAAGCAGCACTAACCGACAGACAAATACAGTATTTTAAGGAAAGGAATGAAGGGCATGGATGTGAATAATAAAGCTTATCAAGCAGCAGGGGTCGATGTGGAACGGGGTTATGAATCGGTTCGGCGGATTAGGTCGCATATTGCTCGAACGCATCGATTAGGAGTGATGGGAGGCTTAGGTGGATTTGGCGGTTTATTTAAACCCAATTTTGCTCAGTACAAGAATCCTGTATTGGTGAGTGGTACGGATGGTGTCGGAACAAAAATTATTTTGGCCCAGCAAGCAGAAAAACGAGATACGATTGGTATTGATTGTGTCGCCATGTGTGTCAATGATGTGTTGGCACTTGGCGCAGAGCCCCTCTTTTTCTTAGATTATTTGGCAATGGGCTACAATGATCCTCAAGTCAGTGAAGAGCTTGTAGCTGGAATTGCTGAAGGTTGTGTTCAAGCGGGAGCGGCTCTGATTGGTGGTGAGACAGCTGAAATGCCTGATCTTTATAGTAAAGAAGAATTTGATTTAGCAGGATTTTGTGTGGGTGCAGTGGAAGAAGACCAAATGATTGATGGCAGTCAAATAAAAGAAGGTGACATTCTAGTTGGTATTCCTAGTAGTGGGATTCATTCCAATGGCTACTCATTAGTACGTAAGATCTTCTTTAAGGATCATCATTATGCTTTTGATCATCAATTATCAGATGGCAGTTCTCTGATTGATTGCCTGTTGGAACCAACGCGTATCTACGTTAAAGAGGTCCTCCCTTTAGTTAAGAAGAACTTAGTAAAAGGCATGGCTCATATCACAGGGGGCGGATTCTATGAGAATTTGCCTCGGATTTCAGAAGCGGACTTAGGCTTTGAAGTGGATTATGCTAAGTTTCCAACTTTCCCTATTTTTCAAGAAATGCAGGACTTAGCCAAGCTATCCACCCCTCAAATGCTGGCCGTATTCAATATGGGAATTGGCATGGTCTTAGCGGTCGCCCCAGATAAGGCGGATCAAGTTGTCCAACAGATCGAAGATGCTCGTATTATTGGCCGGGTAACGGCACCAACAGCGGATAAGATTGTATGGCGAGGTATCCATGAATAATTCAAAATGCCATCTCATGTTAATGGCTTCCGGGACAGGAAGTAACGTTCAAGCCTTGATTGATGCTGTTAATCACGGTCAAATCCAGGCCGAGATTGTGGGCGTGATTAGTGACCAGCCCCAAGCGCCCGTTATCCAAAAAGCCCAAGCAGCTGGAATTGATTCCTTTATCAGCCAGCCAAAGGACTATATATCGCGCAAGGAATGGGAACAATCGATCCTAGACTTCTGTCAAGCACGCTCGAGTGATCTCATTCTATTAGCTGGTTTTATGCGAATCTTAAGTGCAGACTTTCTTCGGCATTATCCTCAACAAGTCGTTAATATCCATCCCAGCTTGTTGCCAGCTTTTCCTGGTAGGCAAGGGATCAAGGATGCCTACGACTATGGGGTGAAGATAACGGGGGTAACGATTCATTATGTGGATGACGGTATAGATACGGGACCCATTATCGCTCAAGAAAGTCTTAAGATTGATCCGAATTGGGATCTGGCACAATTGGAGTCTCATATTCATCAGATCGAACATCAGCTGTATCCAGCAACTATTGAGAAATTAATCCAAGAAAAACTTATCTAGGAAGGAGTCGATAACGTGGCAAAAGAATATGCCTTAATCAGTGTTTCAGATAAAAGAAAAGTGGAAGAAATCGCTCAAGCCTTGGTCGATCAAGGCGTTCAAATCATTTCAACGGGAGGGACCTATGACTACTTAAAGAAAAATCATATTCCAGTCATTTCGATTGAAGCGATTACTGATTTTCCTGAAGTTATGGATGGACGGGTCAAGACCTTGCACCCCTTAATCTTTGGGGGAATCTTGGGTATGCGTCAAAATCCAGCTCACCAAGCGGTCTTTGATCAGTTTGACATGCCGGTCATTAATTATGTTGTCGTCAATCTCTATCCCTTTCAACAAACGATTCAAAAGGCTGACACACAGCTTAAGGAAGCCATCGAACAAATCGATATTGGTGGGCCTTCACTGTTGCGGGCTGCTGCTAAGAACCATCAGGATGTGACCGTTGTAACAGATGTGTCTGATTATTCAGTTGTCATTGAGCAATTAAAGGCACAACAACATACGGATCTCGACTTAAGAAGAGAGCTGGCCAAGAAGGTCTTTCAATATACAGCCCATTATGATGCGACCATTGCGGCATACTTGGACAAAGAATTTAATGAGGGAGAACCGCTCACTCAAGCTTGGGACCACTTAACTTTAAGCTATGATCAAGGACAGGCTCTTCGTTATGGGGAGAACAGTCATCAATCGGCGACCTTTTATCGGTCTAGTCAGGCACCCGATTATTCCCTAGCCAAGGCGGAACAATTACATGGAGCAGCGCTCTCCTACAATAATATTCGAGATGCCGATGCCGGGTTGAAAATTCTGGCTGAATTTAAGGAAGCCTGTGCGGTGGCTGTAAAGCATATGAACCCTTGTGGTGTGGCGATCGGCCAAACGATTGAAGAAGCCTTTGACCGGTGTTATCAAGCAGATTCGGTCTCTATTTTTGGGGGCATTTTATTATTGAATCGACCAGTCACTCAAACCTTGGCCGAACGACTAGCAGATCTATTTTTAGATATTATTATTGCGCCTGCTTATGATTTAGAGGCGTTAAGTTTGTTAAATAAAAAGAAAAATCGTCGCTTATTACAAATTAAGATGGATCAAGTGCAACCGCAAGAAGATGAATATACCTCGGTGGTGGGTGGTTTACTCGTTCAAAGCCCGGATATGAGTCAAGAATTGCCGCTTGAGGCACCTGAACAGCTGCCTCCGGGTTGGGAAATGATGACCGATATCCAAGCCTCACCAGACCAGCTTCGAGCTTTAAATTTTGCCATGAAGGTTGTCAAGCATGTCAAGAGTAATGCCATTGTGGTAACGAATGATTATATGACCTTAGGGATCGGAGCCGGTCAGATGAATCGTGTTCAATCCGCTCAGATTGCACTAAACCAAGCCCAAGATCATCCGGAAGAATTGCGTCATCTATTCGTTCTAGCCAGTGATGCCTTCCTGCCCATGGATGACACTGTCCGTGTGGCTCATCAATTCGGGGTTCAAGCGATTGTGCAGCCTGGCGGTTCAATTCGCGATCAGGACTCGGTCGATTATTGTAATAAATATCAACTTCCAATGGTTAAGACAGGGATTCGTCACTTTAGACATTAATGAAAGAGGAGGGATTCAATGGCAAATGTACTAGTCATCGGTTCTGGTGGACGTGAGCATGCGTTAGCTTATCAATTTGCTTTAAGTCAGCAGGTTAACAAAGTCTTTGTGGCACCTGGGAATCCAGGAATGCCACTCAGTCATCCCAAAATTCACTGTGTTGATATTCCAGTGAATGAGATAGCGTCTTTATGTCAATTTGCCCAAGAAGAGGCGGTCGACTTAAGTTTTGTGGGGCCAGAAGCAGCCCTTGCGGCTGGGGTGGTTGATTTGTTCAGGGCGGAGGGGTTACAGATTGTGGGGCCTAGCCGCCAAGCCAGTCAATTGGAGACTTCTAAAGAGTTTGCTAAAAAAATTATGGAGGCAGCAGGCATTCCAACGGCTAAGTATCAAGTCTTTGAACAAGACCAGTTGGATCGGGCGATCAGCTATGCAAAGAAGCTAGACTATCCGATTGTGATCAAAGAAGACGGCTTAGCTGCTGGCAAGGGTGTTCAGATTGTGTCGGACTATCAGACCGCCCAAGAAGTGATTCCTAGCTCACTGGCTAAAGGGAAAATTTTGCTGGAAGAATTCCTAGAAGGGAATGAGTTTTCTTATTTCGCCTTAGTCAATCATCAACAGGTCATTCCATTAACTAGTGCTTGTGATTATAAGCGAGACCAAGATGAGGACCAAGGGGTTAATACAGGGGGTATGGGTGCTTTCTCCCCAGTCAATTGGGTAGATTCAAAGATGGAGACCGTCATTCTTGAAGACATTGTTGCTCCTTTAGCTGAAGAGATGTGTCGCCAAGGAATCCCCTATACGGGCGTTTTATATGTCGGAGGAATGGTCACTCGCGAAGGCATTAAAGTGATTGAATTTAATGCTCGATTTGGTGATCCAGAAACGCAGGTGATTCTTCCACGTATTCAGACTGATTTTTATGATCTTTGTATGGCCCATCTCCATCAAGAGCCTATTGAGGTTGAATTTGACGCCAGAATGTCATTAGGAGTGGTCATCGCTGCCAAGAACTACCCCTATGAATCAGCTAAAGGACTGGATGTCAGTGATTTTAAGTCAAGTGATTTGATGCAAGTTTATTATGCAGGAGTTGGTCAAGAAGGAGAACGCCTATTGAGTGCTGGTGGACGGATTCTACTGGTTCAAAGTATGGCAGAAAATAGTGAGCTTTTACGAGATCGAATCTATAACTATATCGATCAACGATCGAATCCTCAATTGAAATACCGTAAGGACATTGGATTAAATCGAGAAAGAAGGGAGTACTAAAGAATGAAAGATAAAGCACTTGTCTCTGTTGTAATGGGAAGTGATTCAGATTGGGAACAAATGAAACCCTGTTGTCAGCTCTTAGATCAATTAGGAATTCCCTATGATAAAGCGGTCGTCTCTGCTCATCGGATGCCGGATGAGATGATGCAGCATGCTAAAACGGCCCAACAAAAAGGCTATCAAGTTATTATCGCAGGTGCCGGTGGAGCCGCCCATCTTCCGGGGATGCTTGCTTCACAGACCCTTTTACCCGTAATTGGTGTGCCGATTAAGACCTCCACGTTAAATGGCATGGATTCCTTGTTGTCCATTGTACAAATGCCTGCAGGGGTTCCTGTTGCCACCATGGCAATTGGCGTGGCTGGAAGTAAGAATGCTGCCTTGACAGCGGCTCGAATAGTGGGGTTACAGGAGAAGGCGATTTTAGAAAATCTAACCGCCTATATGGAAGAGCAACATCAAAAGGCCTTAAAAGGAAGTGACCGACTTGAATAATCGCGTCATCTTACCCGGTCAGACAATAGGGATTATCGGAGGCGGTCAATTGGGCAAGATGATGGCCCAATCCGCTCAAAAGATGGGCTACCGTGTTCATGTTTATGATCCAAGCGAAGCAGCCTGTGCTTTTAATGTGGCTCATCAGTCGATGGTCGGCTCCTTTTCTGATCGTGATCAACTAGTGCGTTTTGCACAATCGGTCGATGTGTTAACCTATGAATTTGAAAATGTTAATAGTCAGCTTTTGCAAGAATTGGACCAGCAAAGCTATTTTCCTCAGGGGAGTCAATTTTTAAGCATTACACAAAATCGGTTGAAAGAAAAAGACTGGCTAAATGATTGCCAGATTACAACCGTTGGATATCGGTCTGTTAAAAGTATAGCGGATATCGAAAAAGCTATCGATCAACTGGGTTACCCTTTGATCATCAAGACCAATCGGTTTGGCTACGATGGTAAGGGGCAGATTGTTCTAAAAGATGCGTCTAGTCTAAGGGATAATCAGGCGGACTTGCAATCTCTCTTGGAAGATCAAACATGCATTGCCGAGGCTTATTGCGACTTTGATTATGAAGCATCCATCATGATTAGTCGCAACCCTAAAGGACAGATTGAAGCTTTTCCAGTTAGTATCAATCAACACCGACATGGTATTTTATATGCGAGTTTAGTGACTAATCAAGTGCCCGCATCGGTTGAGGATAAAATTAAGGGATTTGCTCAACGGATCGCAGAACAAGCACAACTGGTAGGGGTCTTGGGGATTGAATTCTTTGTGACTAAGGATCAAGAAGTGTTGGTGAATGAACTGGCACCCCGGCCGCATAATTCGGGTCATTATAGTATTGAGGCTTGTAATGTTTCACAATATGATCAACACATATTAGCCATTACTGGACGGGACTTGATTACGGTTCGCTTATTACAGCCAAGCATAATGATTAATATTCTAGGCCAGCACATGGAAGACTTATCCAAGGCGCTGGCAGCCTTCCCGCAGGCGATCTTTCACTTATATGGTAAGTCGCCAGCTAAGGTTCAACGTAAGATGGGTCACTTCACATTGGGGGCAAAAAGCAGTCAGGAGCTATTTCAATTGATTCAGACAAGTCATTTTTTAGCCGATTGGAAAGAAAAAATATAGAAGGAGCAAGCAATGAAACGAATCTATCAGGGCAAAACAAAAGATGTATATGAGCTTGATGCATCCACCTACCGTCTCCAGTTCAAAGATGACGTCACTGGTCGAGATGGGGTCTTTGATCCGGGAGCGAATGAAGTGGGACTCACTATGGATGGAATAGGTCGTAAAAACTTGGAAATGTCGGTATTCTTTTTCGAAAAATTGAAGGCAATGCAGCTTCCAACGCATTATTTGACCGCTGATTTAAGCAAAAACACAATGGATGTTACACCGGTAAAAGCTTTTGGGGATGGCTTAGAAGTGATCACGCGTTATCGGGCGGTAGGGTCTTTCTATCGACGTTACGGCAAGTACATAGAGGAAGGGGCTCCTCTTGACCAATTGATTGAAATTACCCTGAAGGATGACCAGCGTCAAGATCCTTTGATCAATGAACAAGCCTTAATCGCCTTAAAGTTATTAACTCAAGCACAGTATGATGAGATCATCGCTTTGAATCGCCAAATTGCCGATGTAATCCGTAAGGAATTATTAGACCATGACTTGGAACTTTATGATCTGAAGTTAGAGTTTGGCTTGGATAGCCAAGGGGAGATTTTATTAATTGACGAGATTTCTGGAGGGAATATGCGGGTTTATCGCTCAGCCACTTCAGAATATGTGGAACCGATGGAATTGGTTGGATTAATCACACAATAAGGGGGAGCTTATTTTGACATATATTATCGTCGATCGCGGTCAAGATCAATTTTTGGCAAAAGAAATAAAAAACTTCTTGAAGATTCATTCTGCAAAAGAAGTTAGAAGATGGGATGTTTTTGAGACAGAAGCTCAAGCAATCGTTGATCATGCGTCACAGCTTTTTGATCACTATCAAATCAGTGATCAGTTGGATCAATTTGACCCAAGTCAATCTTTTAGATACCGTCTTGTCCTAGGACAATTTAATCAAACGTTAGATAGTACCTTATCGATCATTCATCATCAGTTTGCCCTTCAAGGAGACTTAAAACATTCCACGATAATCGTGGCAAAAGGGGTCAATGAGCTTGAATTACAAACGATTAAAGAATACTTTATCAATGAGATAGAATATGAATTATTGCCTTTTGGCCCTGTATCTTGGGATATGGGACGGTCTGATTTCAAGAATTTAGCCAAGATCGAAGGATTTAGAGCCTTCACAGATTCTCAGTTGGAGGAATTATTAGCAGACTTGGCCATGGACTTAGAAGATCTTCGTATGGTTCAAGAGTACTTCATCGAAGAAGGGGTTGATCCAACTTACTTCCAAATTCAGGTCATCGATACCTACTGGTCAGATCATTGTCGCCATACGACATTCTTCACTGAGTTAGATGAGGTGGAGGTTTTAGACGGGGATTATCAAGCAGAAATCCAAGCTACTTTAGCGGATTATCAAGCCAATCGTCAAAGCTTATATAGCGACGGACGTCCGATGACCTTAATGAGTCTAGCAACCATTAATGCTAAGTTAGCTAAGCGTAAAGGTTGGCTTACCAACCAGGATGAATCGGATGAAGTCAATGCCTGTGCTGTTCGGGTTGATGTAGATGTTGATGGCGAAGCAGAAGACTATCTCCTCTACTTTAAAAATGAAACCCATAACCATCCCACTGAGATTGAACCTTATGGAGGAGCAGCGACTTGCATCGGTGGAGGCATTCGGGACCCGCTTTCTGGTCGTAGTTACGTTCATCAGGCATTGCGGATTACCGGGGCTGGCAATCCTTTAACCGACTATGACGATACCCTTGAGAATAAGTTGCCTCAATGTGTGATCACTCAAAAAGCAGCCCAAGGATATAGTGATTATGGGAATGATATCGGTCAAACAGCAGGCTATCTTCGGGAATATTACGATGATGGCTTTGTGGCTAAACGCATGGAATTAGGGGCTTTAGTGGCTGCTGCACCGGTAGATTCGGTCGTTCGTGAAAAACCAATGCCGGGAGATCGGATTATCCTTCTTGGCGGTGAAACTGGACGTGATGGCGTTGGTGCCGCTGTGGGAAGTTCTAAAGTGCAAACAGAAGACTCCTTGCAAGCCCAAGGAGCGGAGGTCCAAAAAGGTAATCCTTTTATTGAACGTAAGATCATTCGCCTCTTCCGTCAACCGGAAGCAACCCGCTTAATTATTAAGTGTAATGACTTTGGAGCAGGGGGTGTATCGGTAGCCATTGGAGAACTAGCGGATGGTTTACGGATTGATTTAAATCAAGTTCCGGTCAAATACCTAGGTCTTGACCCAAGTGAAATAGCGCTATCTGAATCTCAAGAGCGGATGGCAGTCGTTGTTCGCGAGAAAGACGTAGAAGCCTTTATACAATTGGCTAATGCAGAAGATCTTGATGCGGTCGTGGTGGCAGAAGTTACCGAAGATCGCTATATGGTGATGGACTATAATGGAGAAGAAGTCTTACGACTCAGCCGTGACTTTTTGAATACGAATGGAAGTCCAAAACATGCTAAGGTCAAAATTGCCGCTTCAAGTATCCAATCGGTATTAGAAGAAGGCAAATCATTGCCGGATCAACTGCAAAGTATTCATGGAGCTTCTCAAAAAGCCCTCATTCAGAACTTTGATAGCACGATTGGAAAAGGAACGCTATTGGCACCTTTAGGTGGTAGATATCAATTGACACCTCAATTAGGAATGGCGGCTTTAATGCCAGTCCTAGAAGGTCATACGACCACCGCTTCGGTGATGGCACCTGCTTATTATCCAAAAATGGCTAAACAATCTCCTTTCCATGCAGGTTATTTTGCCGTATTGAACGCTATTGCTCGAGTGGTTGCATTAGGGGTCAATCCATCGGACGTCTATCTCACCATGCAAGAGTATTTTGAACGCCTTGAAGCAGACCCGATTCGTTGGGGCAAGCCGACTGGGGCCTTATTAGGAGCCTATAAAGCGATGAAACAGACTCAGTCTGCCGCCTTAGGTGGTAAAGATAGTATGAGTGGCACTTATGAGGGCTTAAATGTTCCACCAAGTGTGATTAGTATTGCCGTTGGAATTAGCCATTGTGATCATATTGTATCCAGAGAATTAAAACAAACCGACTCCAAGCTCTGGTTGTTAACTCCAGACTTAGATGAGGGGGATGTTTATAAAGAAGAAGTAGTAAGAGAACTTTTGGAATCCGTAAGCCAATTGGTTCAATCCGGTCAAGCCCGTGCTATTTCAACGCTGGATGATCAGACTGTGGAACATAATCTTGTGGAAATGGCCTTGGGTAATCAGATCGGAGTAAGCTTAGATCCGGCCTACCTGGGTCAAAAATATCCATTAGCCTTTATCGTTGAGACCGATTCATCAACGACAATTCCTGGAGGCCACTTGATCGGTTCTACTCAAGCCAACCAAGACTTCGTTGCCGATCAACGCTATTCTTTAGCAGAATTAGAAAGACTCTATACTCAACCGTTAGCGGATGTCTTTACTGAGATTGAATTGATGGATCAACCGCTTGACTTGGATCAAGTGGCGCCTTTCTCATCGCTAGAACCGATTCAAAGTTCATTAAAAGTACTTATTCCAGTGATGACGGGAACGAATGGTGAGTATGACTTATATCAAAGCTTTAAGGAATACACCGACCAGGTTGATTTTTATGTGATTAAAGAATCGATCGATTATGCCCAATCTATCAAGGAACTTAAAGCTAAATTAGCCGACTATGATATTTTGGCACTGCCGGATGGAATGATTCAGGGAAACCAGACTGAATTTGGTAAGAGTGTCGAATTGTTATTACAAGATTTAGGGGAAGAATTGGAACGATTTATCAAGGATCATTATGTTTTAGGCATTGGTGCTTCTTTTGCCGGCTTGATCCGCAGTGGCTTGATTGAATTTAGCCGTCTTCAAGTAGGCACTCAGATTCGCATCCAAAAGAACCCTTATGATAAGACCATTAATGAGATTGTTCCAGCGACAGTGATTCGTCCGTCGATCTATGCCGGTGTGGGGCAATACCATACGGCTCTCGCCTCAAAATGGCTAGCGATTGACTGTGATGATTCCTTAGAATCGCAGGTTATTAGTCGCTTTAACCGTTTCTTAGCAGGACATTCCGCCATTGATGCGATGATGGATTCAACCGGCCATGTCTTTGGAAGTATTGGAAACTTTGAACGCTTCAGTCATAAAGGCCTAGTCAATCAAACCGTTCATCAAGCACCATTTATTCAGGGATTAGTTCAAGCGATTGAAGGCGAAAGAAAGTAGCAAGAGGGTACTCTCTTAATAAAATTCCCCTGAATTAACAGGATAATAACAAGAGACTGTGATCCGTCAATCGCAGTCTCTTTTTCTTTAAAAATCATTGGATGATAGCAGCCTGTTAGAGATGCTGTAAAAAGGCTGGTGAGTGATTGCTTGGCTGAGTCGAAGGGCGTATTCTATAAAGGAGCAAGAATGGATGAAAGGAGAACGGATCCGTGAATATCCGTCAAGTAGACGAAGCGATCCGCTTGATCCCCTATTATCGGAATGACGCTGTTTCACTGGCTTGGTATCAAGATATTGAGATCTGTCGGCAAGTGGACAATCAGGATGAGCCTTATGACCTCGATCAATTACACCGTATGTATGATTATCTCTGTTCCAATGGTCATTGTTATTACATTGAGTATCAAGGAAGCTTGGTAGGAGACGTGTCCTTGTGTGAGGATGGGGAAGTGGCGATTGTTATATGCAAGGACTATCAAAATCAAGGCATTGGACGGCGCTGTATTCAAGCGATGATCCAATTAGCCACTGAGCAAGGCTTGTCAGCGGTTAAAGCTAGGATTTATATCTTTAATCAGCACAGCCGGCACTTATTTGAAAGTCTGGGATTTATTAAAATCGCTGAAGAATGGTATCAATTAGACCTACCGGCTTAAAGAGGGTAGGTTTTTTAGATTAAATCAAGTATTGAAAAAGTGGGTGAGTAAAAACTATTATCTTAATATAATAATTTTTCAATACAAAATAGCCAAGCCTTTGGACTTTTAACTCCAGATGGCTTGGCTTTTACGTTTACCGTCCTACCGCTCTTTTACGAGCTTGACGATTTCCTTAAAGTGGGGGTGCTTGGCATCCGCTAACAAGCGATAGATAAAGCTTTCGCTAGAGATTATAGAAGCTCCGTCATGTCTAAGTTGTTGTAAGGCCCATTCATGTTCTTGCAATGACCGTGCTGTGACGGCATCTCGGATCAGGTGAATTTCTAATTGAGGGTAGCCATCTAATAATTGGTGGGCCGTCTGTTCGACGCAGATGGAAGTCTCCATGCCGATCAGGACAATATGTTGGATGGCGTCATCGATCTGGTCTAATACTTGAGGGAGGCAAGCGTTGAACTGGGTCTTCGCATAGCAGGGGGCGGCTTTTAAGTAGGGGATCAAGTCTGCATGTGTGGGACCTAATCCTTTGGGGTATTGTTCGGTGACGACGGTCTTAACAGGTAGATAGCTTAAGGCTTTAAGTAAGAATTGAGTGTTTGCTAGATAGCGGTCGGCTTCTGGCATGGTGGCGACTAATTTTTCCTGGATATCAATGACGATCAGCAGGGTATTATCACAAGTCATAGGGATCATAGCGAGACTCCTTTCGATGAATCCAATTTTCTTTATTATATCAAGTCAGGATAGGGATTCAATGGGAAAGATCAGAGGACGAATGACCAAATAGACCGTAAGATTTTTGAAATTTATTAGGATCGAAGATTTTCAATTGAGATATTATTCCTTAGCATAATCTCCTTAAAAAGCCTACTAGGACTTGTTATGAGAACCAAAATCAACTATCTTAAAGGAGCGAAGATATGGATTAAGCTTATTCTATCACTCAAAAGAAGGGGAGGATTAAAGATGAATAATCAAGGAAACAATCAGGATGACCCTAAGATTATATATATGCTGTCGGGTTTAGGTTGTGATCGGTCCAATATAGAAGCCTTAGAAAAGGCATTGACCGCTCTCGCTAATTATCAGATTAAGTATCTGAACTTGCCGGGTCAGTTTGATCATCGGGATATAAAAATACAAGATAAAGCCGCCCTTGGGCAGTGGTTAGAAAGTCAAATTCCTCCTCGCTCAATGATTATGGGCTATTCATTGGGGGCGGATTTATTACTTGACCATGTCGATCGTTTAAGTCCAGATCGAATGATTATTCTAGATGGTGCTATTATCACTCAGGACTTTATGAATACGAGTATTGAAGAGGAATTGGCATTTACTAGACAATATATTAGAGCCAACCAGCTAGATATGGACAGTGACACCAT
This sequence comes from Facklamia sp. HMSC062C11, assembly GCF_001810675.1. Classification (NCBI taxonomy): domain Bacteria; kingdom Bacillati; phylum Bacillota; class Bacilli; order Lactobacillales; family Aerococcaceae; genus Facklamia; species Facklamia sp. HMSC062C11. The sequence continues at coordinate 152,227 of NZ_KV802399.1, forward strand.
TTCAACCCTGTTGCAGATAAAGTTCAATGCGGATTGCGATCTTTTTGATCGAGCCCTTCAAGTACCGACGCTTCTTTTACTTGCAGATTCACCTGAAGCTTTATTAGATTATAAGCGAGCAAAAGTGGAGTGCCACCGCCATCAAACGATGATAAAATCGCATTTTATCGCCAATACCAGTCATGATTTTCATACGGAACGACCGAAAGAGATCGCAAAGGCTATCCATGATTTTCTAAGTAGTGACGTCTAGCAAACCTTTTACAAGAAGCCATCAGTTTTTCGAGTCAATGAATCCCGTCAAGACGCATTTTGAGCATATTTTGCGACAGCTTGTGAAAAAAGGACTATAATGGAATTATCCTATAAGAAAGGCTTGTGATAAGATGTCAAATTATGAAAAAGTCTATTCAACCACGGCATGGAATACCGGCGGTCGAGATGGTCGTAGTTATCTAACAGATGGCAGTCAAAGTCTTAAAATTGCGACACCTAAGGCTTTGGGAGGTAGTGATGAAGGAACCAATCCGGAAGAGCTCTTCGCTTTAGGTTATTCTGCTTGCTTCCACAGTGCCCTTGAAGTGGTTAAAGGCCAACATCAAGTGAAGGGTGCTTCGCAAGTGAAGCAAGAAATCGATCTTTATAAGAAATCGGATGCAGCCGACTTCCGTTTGGGAACAGTGATTCAAGTTGCTATTGAAGGCTTAGACTTAGACCAAGTTCAAAAATTGGCCGAAGAAGCCCATACCGTTTGTCCTTATTCCAAGGCTACTCAAGGAAATATTGACGTGAAGATCGAAGCCATCGATTATGACCCCGAAGTAAAATAAAATAATTCGTGGAATTTCCACATTCACCAGCTTGACCCGTGATGGAAAAGCTGGTTTTATTTTTTTATCGTTAACCCTTGACCCTTACCTTAGGTCATAGTTTATGCTTAAGTCATGGAAAGGAGGTTTACCGTGAAAACCGTTAAAGAAGTCAGTCAAATAGCCGGAGTAACCGTGCGTACCCTGCAATACTATGACAAGATCGGACTCTTAAAGCCCAGCGATTATTCCGATGCGGGCTATCGTTTATACAGCGCAGCCGATTTGAGAACTTTGCAGACCATTCTACTATTTCGAGAATTGGAATTCCCCTTAAAAGAAATCAAGTCGATGATGACGAGCCCCGGATTTGATCAGCAATTAGCACTCGATCAACAAATTCAATGTTTAATACTCAAGAAAGAACGCTTAGCGAATTTAATTGAGTTCGCCCAAAAATTAAAAACTCTAGGAGGTCATGAAATGGATTTTTCAGCATTTGATACTAAGAAGTTAGACGACTACCGCCAACAAGCCAAAGAAAAGTGGGGAGAGACGGCCGAATATAAAGAATTTGAAGCCAAGGATCAAAAAAGAAGTGGGGAAGAAAGTCAATTGATTAATCAACAATTAATGTTGATCTTTGCCGAATTTGGTAAGATTAAAGCCGGTCCCTTTGATGGACAAGAAGCACAAGCTCTGGTTAAAAAATTGCAAGATTTTATTAGTCAACATTACTACCAATGTAGCAATGAAATATTAGCTGGTCTTGGTAAGATGTACGCAGCGGGTGGAGAATTCACCCAAAATATCGATGAGTTTGCTGGAGCGGGAACAGCTGTGTTTGTCGACCAGGCCATTGACTATTATTGCCGATAGGACTATTCTAAGGGTATAAGAAGCGCTTTCGGTTAAAAGCTATATCCAGGTGCTTCAATACTCTGAGAGGGGATGAGATTATGCTTCAGACTTATCGACCTAAGTTAGAAGATTTATGGTTTATGAAGCAGCTGTTGGCAGATCCTGAGACTATGGCTTTTAATCATGCTTATGGGGGGACGATTGATTTTTCCGAGGATAAGTGGCCAGATTGGTATCGTCGTTGGATTGAAGATCCACAAGATAAGCGTTACTATCGCTATCTTCAAACCGAATCGGGTGATTTTGTAGGAGAAATTGCCTATCATTATGATGAGGATCAAGCCATTTATCTTTCCAATCTAAAGATCTATGCGCCTTATCGAAGAAGGGGCTATGGAAGGGCTGGTTTGGCCTTACTTTGTGAACGGGCCAAGTCGCATGGAATTGAGGCTCTCTATGATAATATTGCCATTGATAATCCTTCGGTCTCCCTATTTTTAAAGCAGGGATTTGTCGAGCTCTTCCGCAACGAAGCAGTCATTATGGTTAAAAAACAACTGATCTAATTTCTAAAAGGACAAGGGGCCTATCTAGGGCATGCTTGTCCTTTTTTGTTAGTGATTTATGACTAGTTTCAAGGCGGAGAGACTGCTATAATGAATGAAGAAAGCGTCACCATAATTGACGTAGGATTGTTGTTGAATGATTCAATGAATGAGGAGGGGTTTATATGACTCAAGGGATTTTAGAGCTTGTCGAATACTATGAAGAAAAAACGCGAGAATTAAGGCGTTATTTTCATCAGCATCCGGAATTATCCTCGAAGGAGATTCAAACCGGCGCCTTTATTAAAGAAAAATGCCATGCTCTTGGTTTGACGGTTGAAGACGTGCCAGTGGATCAGCGGTCCAAGGGGACGGGATTCATTGCGACCCTAGATACTGGTCGGCCTGGGAAGACCATCGCTTTGAGGACGGATATTGATGCCTTGCCGGTTCAAGAAAATGCTTGTAATTTAGCTCAAAAACGAACGGTGATATCGCAGACGGATGGGGTCATGCATGCCTGTGGGCATGATGGCCATATGGCCATTCTCTTAACCACCATGCAGATTTTGCATGATTTGAAGGATCAATTAAGCGGTAAGATCATTTTTATTTTTGAAGAAGCGGAAGAAACGGCCAACAGTATTCATGCCATGGTTGATTTCTTACAGGGTCGAGGGATTGATGCTATCTACGGTAATCACCTGGCAGCCTTTTTGGATACGGGCTTAATCGCTTGTGATCCCGGCCAGATTATGACAGGGATTGATATGATTAACTTTGATGTGGTGGGTCAAGGGGGTCATGGGTCCAGACCGGACCTGGCTCGCAATCCGATCTATGCTGGAGTGGATATTCTGAACTCTATCTCAGTGGTTTGGAACAATCAAATCGATATTGAAAAGACGGTCACTCTGGGGATCACTCAATTTAATGCAGGGAGCCAGGACAATGTCTTTCCAGATCGGGCCCATATTGCAGGAACGCTGCGCTTCTTTGATGAAGCGGAAGGACGTAGAGCCTATGATCTTTTGATGGATACCGCTAGACGGGTGGCGCCGGTTCATGGTTGCCGGATTGAAGAAGGGGAAGTGGCTGGCTTTGATACTTTGCCAGTGGTGAATGATGAGGACCTAGCCTTGAAAGTTCAATCTCAAGCAGAGGCACTCTTCCCAGGACATCTGGTTCATGACCTGAAGTGGTACGCTTCTGAGACCTTTGCCCACTATTCTTTGGTGGCTCCTTCCGTCTTTAGCTTTGTCGGTATTCGAAATAAGGAACTTGGATCGGGCGCCGAACATCATAATGAATATTTCGATCTGGATGAAGCCGCATTAAAATACGGCGTCGCTTTGATGACCAGCTTTGCCTATCATGAATTGACAGCTGATGATTAAGAAGATCAAAGTCAAAGCAGGCTGATGGGCTTTGATGAGTCGAAGATGAATAGCTAGGGGGCTTGGAATGATTATTCCTATTAATAAAATGAATGCTGCCGATATTGAATTTGCTTGGCGGTTAAGTCAAAGGGCTGAGACCGCCAGTTATCCACGCTTGGCTTCTTATGAGGCAGTGGAAGCGGTCTTCGAAAAGCTATCCTTAAAAGATACGGCGGAAATGATCGTTTTGGAAGAGGAGGGGCATCTTCAAGGTTTATGTGCATATTTCTGGATCGAAGCAGACCGCTATCTTCAGACGACACTTTTTCTAGTGTCAGAAGGGGTGGATTATCGACTCGTGGCGGATTCTATGGTCAACTTTTTGAAGGATCGTTTTGCAACTTATACCCTCTACTTAGGTTTTCCTTTGGATAATCAATCGGCCCATAGCTATTTTGTGAAGCGGTCGGATCTTCAGTCTTTGGAATATAATACAGTGATGCAGTGGAAGCACTCAGAAGCTTATCCTTATCCGGATCAGCACGGAATTGAGCGTGTGACGGAGATTAATTTTGAAGAATACGCTCCTTTCCATGATCGTTTTGCCCTTGAAGAAGGGATTTATTGGACCAGTGAACGACTCGCAAAGGCTTTGGATCGTTTCGTTATATTTTGCTTGAGGAGAGAATGTAAGATCCTAGCAAGTCTATTTGGGATATATAAGAGTTCAAACCCTGAAATTTTTGGTATATATATCGATCCTTCAGTATCAGCTCTAGCGATAGAAGACCGCTTATTGCGAACCTTTTTGGCTTTTGTCAGCCATCAATCGCCCAAGATGGAGTGCCTATATTACTTTTTAGAAGGTGACAGGGATGAGAACGCTGCTAGAATTGCTCGGTTAGAAAGCCTGGGCTTTTGTTGGAAGGAAGATTATTTTCTCGCGGTGCTAGATCCTGAGCGGACTTGTTAGGGGATTTATCTGCATCGATTTTTATGGAGGCGGAAGATGAATCAAGCCATTATTAATTATTTACGAACTCGTTATCAGCCCTTAACTATTGCGGTTTATGGATCTTATGCCGAAGGGACTTTTGATGCCCAAAGTGACTTTGACTGCCTGGTGATTGTCAAGGATAAAACAATAAGCCACGATGATTCGATGATTGAGGGCATCTTGTTAGACTGTTTTATTTATAGTGAAGCCGAACTCGCCCAGCGACCGATTGAGGATTTTTTGACCTTGTACGATGCTATTTTGCTTGAGGATAATGGGAGTGGTGCTAAGCTCAAGCAGGAGGTTCGTGACTATGTTCTAGCCCATCAAATGACCGATCCCGCTGATAAAGATTTCCTTAAATCATGGATGAAGAAGGTCTTGAGGCGGATGGAAAAGGGCGACGATGAGGCCCATTATCGGGCGGTAATGTTGCTGGCTGAAAGTTTGGAAGATTATTTTACCCTAAGAGACCAGTTTTATTTTGGATCGAAGAAGGCGATCAAACAATTGAAGACCATCGATCCCCAAGGCTATGCGCTTTTTCACCAAGCGATGTCCTTACGGTCTGATGGGGCCATTCGGTCTTGGATCGACCATGTGATGGGGATCTAAGCTACGACCGATGGGTGAGGTCATATTAAATAAGAATCATGCAAAGAGGCTAGGGGCTCACACTGAGTCCTAGCCTTTTTGTGGGGTTATTGCTTGGGGAAGACAATATTCTGGAAAGTGTTGAGGGCTTCTTTGAAGCGGGGGATATCAAAGCCGGCGTATTGGATTAAGAAGCAGTGACTGTCTGGACTGGCAATACTCATGTCATAATCCGAGACACTATGAATTCCGATCCCTTGGTCTAACAGGGCTTGCTTGACTGCTTGGTCACTCAAGGGTGTTTCAACTTCTAGTAGGAAATGTAGGCCGGACTGGTTCTCAATAATTCGGTAAGCTTGCCCTTGTAATTGTTTATGAATGCAATCCATGACTTGATTTCTTTTGCGGCCGTAATAGAGTCGCATACGATTAATATGCTTCTCGAAGTAACCCTGACTGATAAAGTTGGCCAACCAATATTGTTCAAAGCAAGAGACTGTGCAGGAATAAAAAGCGAGGTCATCATGATATTGCTTGGCCAGTGGGAGAGGTAAGACCATATAGGAGATCCGAATGGTGGAAGTGAGGGACTTGGAGAAGGTATTGAGATAAATGACTTTTTCGCTTGCATCGATACTCTGTAAGCTCGGTAGGGGCTTGCCTGTAAAACGAAATTCACTATCATAGTCATCTTCAATAATATAGCGTCCAGCTTCTTCATTAACCCAGGCCAAAAGCTCATACCGTCGGTTGATGGGCATGGAGATTCCCGTTGGGAAATGATGGGTGGGATTGATGTGGGCAATATCAGCAGCCACTTGTCTAAGGTCAGAGACCTTAACACCCTCTTGATCGATGGCGGCCAGCTGGCAAGTGACTCGGTGGGCTTCATAGATTTGTTTTAATTTTTTATAGCCGGGGTTTTCAATGCAGTAGATCTTATCCGGTCCTAAGAGCTGAACCAGTATGCCATAGAGGTATTCAGTACCGGCACCGATGACGATTTGTTGGGGATCGACTTGCATCCCTCGAAAAGAGGCCAGGTGATCGGCAATCGCTTGGCGGAGCTTTAGGATGCCGGCAGAGGGAGATCGCTCCAATAATTCCTCCTTGTGATCCGTCATGCTTTGCCGCATCATTTTTGCCATGATGGAAAAGGGAAAATGCTTACTGTCTAATTGACTGCTGGAGAAGTCGAAGGTTAGGTCGGGTTCTTCCTTCATTTGTAAGCGAATGGGACTCGGTTTTGCTAGGGATTGATAGCGGCCAAGATTCTGTAGTTTGGCAACAAAATAGCCCTTACGAGCTTGGGTGTAAAGATAGCCTTCAGCAATCAACTGGTCATAAGCGTTTTCAATGGTTATGGTACTAAGGCCTAGGTGTTTGGCGAAGGCCCGTTTGGAAGGGAGCTTGGTATGGGCGGTCAATCGACCGGCTAGAATGTCCTTTTTGATGGCGGAATAGACTTGTTGATAGAAGGGCTGGTCATTTTCTTTGAGGGCATAGGTTAACATGATTTTCTCCAATCTGGCCTGTAAAAAATAAGCGAATTGAGCCTTTTGGTAAGGTCAAGCTTTGTTTAAGCTTAATATAGCAAGATCATTGAAGCAAATCAAGGAGGATTCGCATGGAAAAGACACAATATGACTTAAATAAAGGCTTGGCTCAAATGTTAAAAGGGGGCGTCATTATGGATGTGACGACCCCAGAACAAGCGCGGATTGCTCAAGAAGCAGGTGCTTGTGCGGTGATGGCTTTGGAACGGATTCCAGCTGATATTCGAGCAGCCGGAGGGGTCTCTCGGATGAGTGATCCCAAGATGATCAAGGGCATTCAAGAAGCCGTCAGCATTCCAGTTATGGCCAAGGTTCGGATTGGACATTTTGTGGAGGCGCAGATTCTACAAGCCATTGATATTGACTATATTGATGAATCAGAGGTTCTTTCACCGGCGGATGATGTCTACCATATTGATAAACGGGCTTTTAAGGTGCCTTTTGTTTGTGGGGCAAGGGATCTGGGAGAAGCCTTACGTCGGATTGAAGAAGGCGCTTCGATGATCCGGACCAAGGGAGAGCCAGGAACTGGCGATGTAGTACAAGCGGTTCGTCATTTAAGAAAGATTAATGCTGCTATTCGTCGCGTTCAAGGCATGTCGCCGGATGAACTCTATGAAGAAGCCAAGCAATTACAAGTTCCTTATGACTTAATTCGCTATGTCCATGAAAATGGCAAATTACCGGTCGTTAACTTCTCAGCCGGTGGCGTCGCAACCCCAGCCGATGCGGCCTTAATGATGCAGTTAGGAGCCGAAGGTGTCTTTGTGGGCTCGGGAATCTTTAAGTCCGGAGATCCTGCTCGTCGAGCAGCAGCGATTGTTCAAGCGGTGACGAATTATCGGGATGCGGCCTTGATTGCTGAATTATCAGAAGATCTCGGCGAAGCGATGGTTGGTTTAAACCCTAATGAGATCAAGGTCATTATGGAAGAACGAGGACAATAAAATGGAGATTGGTGTCTTAGCCCTGCAAGGGGCCTTTCAAGAACACAGAGCGACCTTAGAAAAGCTAGGGGCAAAGGTCCGTGAAGTGCGTCAAGTCAAGGACTTAGATGCGATTAAGGGCTTAGTTCTACCGGGAGGGGAGAGTACCGTTCAAGGCAAGTTGCTTCATGAATTGGGGCTCTTTGATCCTTTGCAGAAAAAAATTCATGACGGACTTCCCGTATTAGCAACCTGTGCGGGTTTGATCTTATTGGCCCAAAAACTGGATCAAGATTCGACACAGCACCTAGCGACCCTACCGGTTACGGTCAAGCGCAATGCTTTTGGCCGTCAGTCCGCTAGCTTTCAAGCGCCGATTCAAGTCGGTGACCTGGCTAATTTTCCGGCAGTCTTTATCCGGGCTCCCTATATCACCCAAATGGGCCTAGGAGTACAAGTCCTGGCTCGAGTCGAAGATAAGATTGTTGCCGTGGCTTATCAGAATCAAATTGGCCTAGCCTTTCACCCGGAACTCTCCTCCGATGATCGCATCCACCAAGCTTTTTTAGCGAAGGTAGCTAGCTATTCGTCTAAGGATTCAATAGTTAATCAATAATCCCCTTTAGCAGGTTTGAGATTTGTGACTCGACCCTGCTTTTTTTGTGGGAGAGATGACGTTAGCTGGATAATTCGATAGAATGAGGACATTGAGAACCTGTTGATTGAGAGGAAGGCTAAGGAGGAAGCTATGAAGACCTATTATTTATTTGATTTGGATGGGACGCTTTTGGATCCGGGGATTGGGATTACCGAAGGGGTACGCCATGCACTCAGGCATTTTGGAATTGAGGTAGCTGAACGTAGTCAGCTCTATCCCTTTATTGGTCCACCTTTATTGGACTCTTTTCAAGAATTTATGGGCTTGAGTCCATCAGAAGCCGAGCAGGCGATCCGCTTTTATCGTGATTATTATCAAGACCAGGGCATGTATGAGAATACAGTCTATCCAGCGATTCCAAGGGTGCTAGCTAGTCTTAAAGCTCAAGGAAAGACACTGGCCCTCGCTACATCTAAGCCAGAATATTTTGCCCAGAAAATCCTAGACCATTATGATCTGGCCCAGTATTTTGATTTTGTGGGTGGGGCGACCCTGGATGAAGCCCGCTCTAAAAAATCAGACGTTATTCAATATAGCTTACAGCATTTAGATAACCCAGATGTCAATCAAGCGGTGATGATTGGTGACCGCAAGTTCGATATTTTAGCAGGTAAAGAAATCGGCTTGACCACTATCGGCGTACTCTATGGCTATGGATCCAAGCAAGAACTCCAAGCAGCGGGGGCAGATTATTTGGTCAGCCAGCCTGAAGATTTGTTGAACTGGCAGGGTTAGAGTGGTTTGATAGCATCCCCCAAAGAATTCGAGGTAGCATGCGTGGATTTTTTGGGGGATTTGTGGTTATTGAAGTCAGCTATAAATGTGGAAATTAGAATTATTTTTAAAATTCTCTTAATGTCAAAAGTATTTGATAGCATTATCCAAAATTCATGATATAGTATAGGAAATATGATAATTAGATAAATAAAATGAATTTATCTTAATTCTTGTTTTTTATTTGAGGAGGGTTTGTATGATTATAGAGTTCGGTGCATGTATTCATGACTTGAGGAGTCAGTTAGAAATGACGCAGGAAGAGTTTGCAGAGCAGATCGGAGTCAGTCGGCAAATTGTGAGTAATTGGGAGCGGGGCTGTAACCATCCAACTTATAAGAATTGGCATTCAATTCGTAAAAAGTTTGGAAATAAGATAGATATTAAACAATGGAATTAGGATAATAGAGTTAATTCCCGCCTATGCGGGGGTGATCCTTAGATAAATAAGATGCTTATTACAAAAGGATCGTTTTTCCCGCCAACGCGGGGGTTTGTAGTAACTGTTTATAAGAAAGGAAAGAAGGGATTTTATCTATACGACAAAGCAGTGCTTTTGGGCTAAGAAAACAGAAGATCAGGGACAGCTGAAATGGCTGCCTCTTGAGCAACATTTAGAAGATACTAGATGTGTGATGGGATTATTATGGGAACATTGGTTAACAAAGGGACAAAAGGATTTTTTACTTCAGTCCATGTCCTTTGGAGATGAAGACCTGGCTAAATCACTGATACAATTTTTGGCTGCGGTTCATGATATTGGTAAAGCAACACCTGCCTTTCAAACTAAGACAGGTTTTCAAAATTCGCCTGATTTAGATAAAACTTTATTGGAACGGTTAGAAGCTTTTGGTTTTCAAGGGATTCAACAACTTGATACACGCTTTGCTAGAAATTCACCTCACGCCTTAGCTGGACAATATATTTTGAGTGAGTATGGTCTGGAAGAAGGCTTGGCCTCTATTATTGGGGGGCATCATGGTCGGCCAATTGATGAGCGAAGTTTGATTAAGAAACAAGTGAGTTATCTCAGTAATTATTATCAAGTTGAGGATGTCAATCATTCACTCTACGGTCTGTGGCAAGCTGAACAGAAAAAAATATTTGACTGGGCATTGAAAATTAACGGATTTGATTCTGTAGAGGATTTGCCCCAAGTGTCGCAGGAAGGGCAGTTTTTAATATCTGGCTTACTCATTATGGCAGATTGGCTAGCAAGTAATGAACACTATTTTCCTTTATTGCCGTTAGATCAACTATCTTGTGAAAACCAAGATAGTCGCATCCAAAGTGGTTGGGGAGCTTGGTTTAAGACCATGCCTATTGAAAGCTTGAACCATCTATCTGTCCAAGAAATGTATAATGCTAGATTTGAGTTTAAACCTAGAGGGCTCCAGGAGAAAATGGCTAACTTGATCGATGGAATTCAAGAGCCAGGATTGATTATTTTAGAAGCACCTATGGGAGAGGGAAAAACAGAGGCTGCTTTGATTGCAGCCGAACAATTGATGCAAAAATCAGGGCGTACTGGTATTTTCTTTGGCTTGCCGACTCAAGCAACTTCAAATGGGATTTTTCCAAGAATTTTACATTGGCTCAATCGATGGATGACGAGGTCCAATGATAAGGTTTCGGTTCAATTGGTTCATGGGAAGGCAGCCCTAAATCAAGATTTTGATCGATTAAAGCATGGTCAGGCTGCCTATAATCATAACGATGAAGTCGATGCTGAAAATATTAATATCGATGGAAATGGATCCATGGAAGAAACGGTCATGGTTAATCAGTGGTTTACTGGCAAGAAGACGGCCGTGTTAGATGACTTCGTGGTGGGGACAGTGGATCAGTTCCTGATGACTGCCCTTAAACAAAAACATTTAGCTTTAAGACATTTAGGTTTCTCAAGAAAGGTTGTCATCATTGATGAAGTTCATGCTTATGATGCCTATATGGATCAGTATTTGACGGAGGCTTTAGTATGGATGGGAGCTTATCAAGTGCCGGTCATCATTCTCTCAGCGACTCTACCTGTCAAAAAGCGTCAGGATTTCGTCCAAGCTTATATGACGGGGAAAGGGGTTAACAAGAAGGGCTTGCAGTTGCCGGAAGGAATAGATTCAAGTGACTACCCTTTGATTACTTATTCTGAGGGTCAGTCTGTTAAGGTATTTAATCAATTCGATAAGAGCGAACGAACCTTAACCGTTACGATTAAAAAAATTGAGGAAACAGAATTAGTGAATCAATTGAGACTCCTGATGGCTAAAAAAGGAATTATTGGAGTGGTTGTCAATACGGTTAGGCGGGCGCAAGAATTGGCGGATCAGTGTATTGACTTATTCGGTAAAGATAAGGTGTCCCTTCTTCATTCGAACTTTGTGGCAACTCATCGACTAGTCAAAGAAAAAAGCTTGATGGATGAAATTGGCAAAAAAGGTAAACGCCCTGAAAGCAAGCTCTACATTGGAACGCAAGTCATTGAACAATCATTAGATATTGATTTTGATTGCCTAGTGAGTGAGTTGGCACCAATGGATCTATTGATCCAAAGGGCAGGGCGCCTTCATCGCCATGACATCGTTCGACCTGAAGAATTTAAGGAACCAGTTATGTATGTCTTAGGAACTAGCTCAACTCAGGAATTTGATTCAGGATCTGCAGCGATTTATGGGGAATACTTATTAGCTAAAACTCAGTATTATTTACCGGATAGTATGTTTTTACCAGAGGATATTTCTCCCTTGGTTCAACAAGTTTATCAGGAAGACACTGAGGAGTGCTTCCTGTCGATGAAGAAAGACTATGATGATCGAATTGATGATAAAGCCTCAAGAGCTAAAAAATTTCGGATTGAAAATCCGCTTCGATCCGGTCCAAGACATAAGAAAATTTCTTTAATTGGATTCTTGAAGAATTTGCATCCCGATCAAAGTGAAAGCTATGCATATGCTCAAGTAAGGGATACACAAGAAACGATTGAGGTTATTTTGCTTAAAGACTTTAAGGAGGGCTATAGCTACATAAATGGCTATGAAGATATTTCGATATGTATTCATGATTCGGCAGTTGCCAAGCGCTTAGCCCAAGAGACCATTACCTTACCTCGGGTTTTAAGTAAACCTTACTTGATTAATGATACGATAAAAGAATTAGAAGTAAATAATTTAAGAAGGCTGAAAGATTGGCAAAAACAACCCTGGTTAAAAGGAAGCCTTGGTCTGATTCTTAATTCAAACAATGAAACGGTTTTAAATGGTTATAAACTAAGGTACAATACCGATAAAGGGCTTACTTATGAAAGGGTGAACACCAGTGAGTAGATTTAATTTATTGGAGGAAGCTTGGATTCCGGTGGTGGTGGATGATCGAGGGACAACAAGAGAGGTCTCTTTAAAGGACCTATTTAAGAATGCTCATCAATATCGGTGTTTAGCTGGAGAGACTAGAACACAAAATTTTGCCTTATTACGGGTTTTACTGGCAGTGCTTCATACTGTATATAGTCGGATTGATGATTCAGGAGCTGTTTATGATCAACTTACTTTAGATGACCGTTGTGTTCCGCATGCAGATATTGATCTAGCAGATCAAGAAGATTATGAAGCAGCTTTAATAGAGACCTGGGTTAATTTATGGGCATTGGGCAAATTTACTGAGAGTATTCAAAACTACTTGGAAAAGTGGCGGGACCATTTTTATCTGTTTGATGATAAATATCCCTTTTTTCAGGTGCTAGCAACAGATATTGCGAGTGAAAAGATTAGTAAAAAGGAAGCCTCATCGGTTGCTGGGAAGAATATGAATCGTCTTATCTCAGAAAGCGGTAATAAAGTGGCTTTGTTCTCACCCAAATCGGATTATGATAATAATAAAAGCCGTCTTAATGAAGCAGAGATTGCTCGATGGTTAATTACCTATCAAGGCTATACAGGATTAGCTGATAAAGTGATTTTTGGTAAAGAAAAATATAAATCGTCCAAGGGTTGGCTATTTGATATTGGGGGTATCTATTTAGAGGGCGATAATCTGTTTGAAACGCTGATGTTAAATTGCCTGTTGAGTCATCCGGAAAGCCAATATAGTTATACGATTCAAAAACCTTGTTGGGAATTTACGGGGGAAGAAAAGATAAACCAGTATTTTTCAGCAAAGCCGATCGACAATTTGGCAGAACTTTACACGATTTGGAGTCGTGCGGTCTATATCGATCCACAATTCGATCTCTTGAATCCATTTTTCTTTCAAATTGTTAAATTACCGGACTTAGAACATGAAGATCAATTTCTTGAGCCTATGACCCTCTGGCGATTTAACAAGAAAGAAGGCTATAATACGCCAAGGAAACATCCGGCCAACCAAGCGGTCTGGCAGTCATTTGGTTTAGTTGCCCTGCCTAGTTCTTATTCTGACGAACAACGTCGACCTGGCGTGATTGATTGGTTGAACAAATTGGTTGAAGAAGAGTTGATTCCCGATAAATTGATGACACTTCAGGCTGTGAGCATGTTGGATGATGGGAATGCGACTTCATGGTTGCCGGTGGATGAAATTTGTGATTCATTGAGCTTGAAAGACTTTATTTTAACCGATCTGGAAGAAAATCATTGGGTACCTCGTATTAATGAAGCAGTAGAGCAAACCAAGAAGGTCGTTGGGTTTACTTATCGTAATTATCTTTCAGACTTATTAAAAATTCGAAATAAGAAAGATACGGGCGAAATGCACCAGCTAGTTGAAACTTTATTTAAGCAAATTGATCAACCGTTTAGAGAATGGTTGAGGTCGATCGAAATTTCTGATTCAAAAGATAAAAAAATAGTGCAATGGTATGATCAATTGTTTCAAATTGTAAAAAACCAAGCTGAATGGCATGTGCTACATGCGAGTCGACGAGATTTTATCGGAGTGAAGGAAGGTGATCAAGGAGAAAGCTTTAATATCATTTCAGCTTATAACAAATTTTATTACTTTTTATGTAAAGAACTTGGAAAGAATCAAGGGGGTGTCAGTGAATGACGACACAAGACAAAGAAGTCAGTGTTTATCAAGTAACCTATAAAATATTGAAAAAAATAGCTAATCAACGAGAAACTCCTGCTGGTAAAGCAACGCTAGCAAAATTAAGAAATTCCTTAGGACGGTCATTGAATGGGACTTCTGAGGTATGGCCGATTCTATTTGAAAATCTGCCCGAGTCCTATTTAGGAAGGAAAGAGACACTAACCGCTCAGGAACAAGCTATTCTAACAAGTTTGCAGTTATATGCGATTCATCAGCAGGGTTTATCAGCAGATATCTTATATTTAGAGGATGGGTATTATAATTTAGGAAAATCACTCCGACTTATTCGCAAAGAAGAAAGCAAAAATGCATTAGATCAACGATTTAACACCTTAATCACCTCAGCAAGCTATGAAGAATTGGTGCACCACTTACGACAACTGATTAAATTATTAAGATCAAAAGCTAAAGATTCAGGTAAAGTCAATTATGCTAAATTAAGCCAAGACCTTTACTGGTATATAAGAGGCTATCAAGAAAATATTAAATTAAATTGGTCTCGTGACTATTATCGAACTATAACTAAAGGAGAAGCGTTAAATGATGAACAATAGATTATTTTTAGATATTCACGTTATTCAAACATTACCCCCTTCGAACATCAATCGTGATGATACTGGGAGTCCTAAGACTGCTCAATATGGTGGGGTTCGTCGGGCGAGAGTAAGTTCTCAATCTTGGAAAAAAGCTATTCGCGATTATTTCAAAGAAAATGGCGATCAAGCGAATGTCGGTGTTCGTACTTTGGAGATTGTTAAGTTTATAGCGAATAAAATCCAAGAAATTGATGCAGAGATTGATTTTGAAACGGCGCAAAAAATGGCAGATGATGTCTTGAATAAAGCGAGTATCAAGACCAAAGACTTTAAAGCTAAGGCGCTCTTTTTCCTAGGAGATATTCAAGCCAAGCGATTAGCTCAAGCTGCGATTGATCAAGTGGATGATAAAAAGGTCTTGCAAGCGATTTTAAAAGATAATCCATCCATCGATATTGCTTTATTTGGTAGGATGGTTGCGGATGATCCTTCCTTGAATGAAGATGCTTCCTGCCAAGTGGCTCACGCTATATCAACTCATGCTGTTGAGACGGAGTTTGATTTCTATACGGCTGTCGATGACCAAGCCCCAGAGGACAATGCTGGAGCAGGTATGTTGGGTACTGTGGAATTTAATTCATCGACATTATACCGTTATGCGAATATTGCCTTGCATGAATTTGAACAACAAATTCAAAGCAAAGAAGCGACGATTAAAGCAACCCAACTATTTATTGAAGCTTTTATCAAGGCGTTACCAACAGGCAAGCTAAATACTTTTGCTAACCAAACATTACCACAGGCGGTTCTCGTCCAATTGAGATCCGATCGTCCGGTCAATCTTGTCACTGCCTTTGAAAAGCCAATTCGTTCTTCAGAAGGTTATGTCGATCAATCAATTCAAGAACTATTTGAGGAGAGTATCAAAGTAGCTAAAATTGCTAATAAACCATTGTCTAGTTATGTCCTCTTGTTAGATAAGTGTGATCTGGAATCGATTGTGGGACAAGAAGTAGATAGTATGGATGGATTGAAGTCGTTGATTAGTCAAGAATTGGAAGAATTATTGCCAGAAATGAGTGAATAACCATGGCAACCATTTTATTAAAGTTTGCTGGTCCCCTGCAATCTTACGGAACGAGTTCACACTTTGAGACCCGGCACACGGATTTATATCCGTCAAAAAGTGCCGTTCTAGGGATGGTGGCTGCTTGTTTGGGGTACCGACGACACGAAAAAGATAAGCTGCAATTATTAAATACGTTAGATTTTGCAGTTCGAGTAGACCAAGTAGGTAAGTTATTGAAGGATTACCATACTGCTAAAAAGTATAAAAAAAATGGAGTTTTTGAGAGAACTTATGTTACTAATCGCTATTATGTTGAAGATGCGGTCTTTTTAGTTGCTCTAAGCCATGATGACTCAGATTTTATTGAAAAGATAGCGGAAGCTCTAATGAATCCCTATTTTCAACCTTTTCTGGGAAGACGCGCCTTACCTTTGACAGTTGATTTTTTCCAAGGAGTGCATGAGGAAACGATTGTTTCCTTGTTGAAAAAGTACCCCTGGCAGGCAGGTAAATGGTATAAGAAGTTGCATTCTAACCAAGTAACTATTTATCTTGATGCGCACTTATTAAATGAATCACCTAGGATGATGCGCAAGGATCGTCCAGAGTCTTTTGACCAAGCGGGTCGACGCTTTAACGTTAGGTATGAAGCTAGTCTGGATGTTCAATTAGACAGCGAATATGGGGAGCATGATGCTTTTTCTGCATTAGGAGGTGAAGAGTTTGTATCTATCTAGGGTAGAGATTGATAGTAACAATCGACAAAAAATCAGAGACTTATCGCATGTAGGAGCCTATCATAATTGGGTGGAGCAGTCTTTTCCAGAAGAGTTTGAGCAAAAGGTTCGTACGAGAAAACTCTGGCGTATTGATCAGCTCCATAATAAAGACTACTTGTTGGTCGTGAGTTCTACTCAACCAGATTTAACTTTGTTAGAAAGATATGGTGTAGCAGGAACAGCATCCAGTAAAAATTATGATCATTTTTTAAATAGTATCTATGAAGGCATGGAGTCCCAATTTCGGATTACATTGAACCCTTCGATTGCGATTAAGGAAGGAAATCATGGTAAACGCGGAAGAGTAATGCCTCATGTTAGTTACCAATTTCAAGAGAAGTTCTTATTGGATCGAAGTTTAAAAAATGGATTTTCAGTAGAGCCAGATCAATTTCAAATTGTAGATCGCGGCTATGCTCTTTTCAAGAAAGCAAATCAACGGACAGTTCGATTGGTAAAAGTCACTTATCAAGGTGTATTAAGGGTAGAGGATAAAGAAAAATTCATCCAAACTTTGACGAAAGGCTTTGGGAAGAAAAAAGCCTATGGTTTTGGGTTGATGACGATTATCCCTAGAAGTTAATATTAGAGGTCAATGATGGAACGGAAATTTGGAGCTAAAAAGACCAGCTTGCATGAGTTGCCTCGGATTGAGGATCGAGTCAGTTTTATTTATTTAGAACGTGCTAAAATCCATCGTCAGGATAGTTCTATTACCGTAAGGAATCAGCAAGGATTGGTAAAAATACCGGCAGCCATGGTAGGTGTTCTTATGTTGGGGCCAGGTATTGAGATCAGTCATCAAGCCATGGAGTTAATTGGGGATACAGGGACAAGTGTTATTTGGGTGGGAGAACGAGGGGTTAGATACTATGCTCAAGGACGCCCCTTAGCCCATTCGACGCGGCTATTAGAAAGACAAGCGATGCTCGTATCTAATAAGCGGTTGAGATTAGATGTTGCGAGAAAAATGTATTCGATGCGTTTTCCCAATGAAGATGTGTCTAAATTAACGATGCAACAATTGAGAGGTCGTGAAGGGGCTCGAGTAAGAAGAGTCTATCGGGAGTTTTCAAAGTTATACAAGGTGGAATGGTCAGTAAGGGATTACGATCCGGATGATTTTGAGAAAAGTGACGTTGTTAATCAGGCGTTATCATCCTGTAATGTGAGTCTTTACGGAGTGGTACACAGTGTTATTGCCGCTTTGGGATTATCTCCAGGCCTTGGCTTTGTTCATACGGGTCATGATAAGTCCTTTGTCTATGACATTGCAGACCTGTATAAGACAGAATATACGATTCCTTTATCATTTGAGATTGCATCGAAGTATGGTCGAGAAGATGATATTGGAAGTCTTTCTAGGCAGCGAATGAGAGACTCTTTTGTTGATGGAAAGTTAATGAAACGACTTGTTAAAGATATTCAGTATCTTTTTGATATACCGATTGAAGAGCAGATTGAAATTGATACCCTGGAACTGTGGGACGATAAGGACCAACTGGTTAGGCATGGGGTCAATTATAGTGAGGATGATGGGACATGCCTGTAACAGTCATCACTTTAAAAAAGTCGACCCCCTCTTTAAGAGGAGACTTATCAAAATGGATGCAAGAGATCGCAACAGGTGTCTATATTGGAAATTTTAATGCAAGGATTCGGGAACAATTGTGGCAGCGTGTCATACAGAATGTAGGAAAGGGTGAAGCAACGCTCAGTTATGCTTGTCGAAATGAAATCGGCTATGATTTTAAGACGCATAATACTGATCGAGAAGTAGTGTATTTTGATGGACTTCCTTTGGTTAATTTACCAGTGTCTAATGTGGCGGATCAAAATGGAATTAAGTTAGGATTTAGCAACGCTTCGAAATTTCACCGAGTTAAACATAAGAAAATGGCTAGTAATCTGAATTATAGGTTACACAGGCCATATATGGTTATTGATATTGAAACAGAGGGGTTGGATTCAAAGAAACATGCCATTATTGAGATAGCAGCTGTGTTGGTTGAAGCGGATAAATTAACCATGTTCTCCTCTTTGATAAATACAGGTAGATCCTTAAATGAAGAGATTATAGATTTAACAGGGATTACTAATCAGTGCTTGATAGAGAATGGCAAACCCATTGAAGAGGTGTTACTTGAGTTTTTGGACTTCCTGGGAGACCAGCTAGTTGTTGGCTATGGGGTTGCGTTTGATATAGAGTTTTTAAACAAAGCATTAGAAAAAATGGGTAAATCAGCTATAAGCAATCAGATCGTTGATTTAAAGAGACTTGTAAAAAAAGAAAACATGTTTCTAGCAAATTATAAATTGGAAACAGTTCTTAACGCATATGGGATCGATAAAAAAGTACCTCATCGGGCTTTAGAGGATTCTAAACTTATTTATGAGTTATCCACTAAAGTGAATTTATTTTTGAAGATGGTCGAAGAGAAAGCTTGATTTTAAAGGGATCTTTTACTGTTCTTCCCGCGCAAGCGGGGGTGATCCTTGGAAATTTGCTTTTGAAAAGCTGGACTTAAAGTTCTTCCCGCGCAAGCGGGGGTGATCCCGTTTTGTGACTAGAGTTGACATTTTTAGCATGGTTCTTCCCGCGCAAGCGGGGGTGATCCTAGTCATGTTTTGCCAAATCCCTAAAGCATAAAGTTCTTCCCGCGCAAGCGGGGGTGATCCCTCATATTCGCCACCCCAAATATCAAGAATTGAGTTCTTCCCGCGCAAGCGGGGGTGATCCTTTCTGAATGACATAATCAAAAGCTTCACCGGCGTTCTTCCCGCGCAAGCGGGGGTGATCCCGCCTTGGGGGCTTTATCACTAGCCGCTTATAAGTTCTTCCCGCGCAAGCGGGGGTGATCCTTCGATTTGAAGCAAGTGATGAATTAGTTGATAGTTCTTCCCGCGCAAGCGGGGGTGATCCTAGCCCCAGGCTTAATTTTGTCTAAGTACGCTTGTTCTTCCCGCGCAAGCGGGGGTGATCCTAGTACCGTTCGGGTATATCTACGACCGTCTTAGTTCTTCCCGCGCAAGCGGGGGTGATCCCCGGGCATACGAGGCTAAAAGCAGCAAAGAAGCGTTCTTCCCGCACAAGCGGGGGTGATCCCGGTATTATTCCTGAGATGGAAAGTATCACAGTGTTCTTCCCGCACAAGCGGGGGTGATCCCTCATTCAAACAGCGACAATAAGCGGTTTGTTGGTTCTTCCCGCACAAGCGGGAGTGATCCCGCAATCACACCTTGGATGTAACCTTCTTTTAAGTTCTTCCCGCACAAGCGGGAGTGATCCTGATTGTGAAGGATGAAGCCTTTGCGAAGTTAGGTTCTTCCCGCACAAGCGGGAGTGATCCTTATCCACATCAAACAGGAGCGGTTACTATTTCGTTCTTCCCGCACAAGCGGGAGTGATCCTTTTTGATGGGCAAATATAACGTGCCCTTAGAGGTTCTTCCCGCACAAGCGGGGTGATACCTTTTATTATTCGATGAAATCAGCTGGTCGCGAGATGTGTGCCCCTTTGCAACATCAGATTGTGACTAAAGGCGAGGCGTTCATGGCTGAAGATGGCACACAGGTCTATTCGCTCAACGATTATGGTTATGGCTCTCCTGGGGGCTGTCTAGGAATTAACTGTGGTCATATGATGACACCTTTCATCATTGGCGCTAATTACAAGCCCGAATTGCCAGATTATCTGAAGAATCTAACTCCTGAACAGGCAGAAGAAAATGCCCGAACACAACAAGTGCAGCGTGCTTATGAGCGAAATATTCGCAAAGAAAAAGAACGTTTAGCAGTGGCTAAGGAATTGAAAGATGTTGATCGAATTCAAAAGTCACAACTCAAGATCAAGGCGTTAGAGTCAGGACTTATGAAGTTGGTTAAAGACAATGATTTCCTAATTCGTAAGAAAGAGCGAGAGCGTTATTATAATAATCTAGAATCATACAATAAAGCTAAGCAGAACATGGAGAAAGTGATTGAAAAAGAGTATAATAAGTTTAACGAGAAGCTTAATCAAAAACTCTCTAAGGAGCAGTATCGTGATATAATAAGTCATGATTTGAAGCGGATTAATAAGGTTATGTCTGAACATGAAGAATTAGCAAGAAGATTGCAATTGAAAGAGAGAAAACAAAAACAACATATCTATGGAACCGATGACTACAAAGAACGTGTCAAAAGAGATTTAAATAAGGGGAAAACACCTCCTAGTTATTTTAAAAATATATCTAGCAAATCTATTCATAATATAATTTTGAAAGAAATAAATATGAGAAAGATTTTTAATCAATATCAATATATTGATATCAAAAACATCGACGGTGCTTATATAGACAGTACTGGTAAAATAAGTAAGATTAATCAAGTGAACATCAAACATGGTAAACAAGGCATACATGGTGTTCCAAATTACAGAGGAGAGGATAACAGTGGTCAAAGCGGATGATTATAATATTCTGAGCTATTTTGGTAAAAATATATCTTTAACGATGAAAAACGGGAAAGTCGAAAAGGATATATTTTTAGGAATAGATTATTATGATGATAATGACGAAGGTGATGGTTTTATCTTAGCTGTAAATGGGGATAGAACAATTGGCCGTCTAGTCCTTGAAAAAGACGTCGAGAGAGTAGAATTTGAAGATTAGCACTTAACAGTTCTGTTAGGTGCTATTTTTTATGCGTTGAGTAGTGAGAAGATAGGTATTATAATAAGGTAAAAATTATAACGGACCTGCAACGGACAGAATCGCTACACTGATGACTCAGAATAAACTAAAAAACGGAGTGATACCATATGACAAAAAGTGAAGAAGCGGTTCAATGGTTTGATAGAGTGTTATCAAAACAAATATCATTATGGGACTTTTCTTTTGATTTTGGTGAATGGTTGGCGTACGAAAACGGTGATGAGCTAGAAAAAGAGAATGAAAAGCTATTTGATCTATTGAATGATTTTTTACCTGACAAGCTTGAAGAACTTGATAGTTACGAACTTGAAGACAATAGAAGTTGGTTAGAAGAATATAGAAATAAATCGAAAAAATTAATCGAAAAATGAGAAGTAATCGTGATTAATCGTGCGAAATATCGGACAAGATCTTTGTCCTTCCCATTCAACCGGGACGGCACAAAAATCCCAAATAAAAACCACCCCCATCCCCATGATACTATCCATGGGGTTGAGGGTGGTTCATTATTTTTAGGAAGCGAGCCGGTCTTTAATGGCCGCACCAAGGGTGAAGATCAATGCCGTAATTAGAGCGGGAAGTAGCCATTCTAAGCCGAACTTGGTGAGTGGTAAGCTGTAAGTCCACGTCGCCAAGTTATGAAAGAGCTTATAAAGGATCGTGTTTTCCTGAGCTGCCAAGGCTTGTACAGTCCCGATTAGGCCAGCAGCGATGACTCCTCCCGTATAAGTCTGATTGTATTTGATCTTGCGATCGAAGAAGGAAAGAATAATCAGGATCATAAACATCGGATAGATGATAGATAAGACGGAAGACGCAATGCCAATGATTTGTTGCGTCCCAATCAGAGAGATAAGAAATTCAACACTGACACAGACTAGACAGACTTGTTGATAAGACCAACGACCACCTGAAGCTTGATGGAAGAAATTACTACAGGCTGAAGTGAGACCAATGGCTGTTGTGAGGCAGGCTAAAGCCACACAGATCCCCATGAGCAATTGCCCCCAATGGCCGAGCGTTAGAGTAATCATGCCATTAAAGACTTCCGTTCGACCATTATCTGGTCCATAAAAGGCAGAAATCTGAGAGCCAACATAAGCAAGAGCCACATAAACTAAGGCCAATAAGATAAAGGCAACTAATCCAACCAAGCTACCGGCTTTGATCTGATGTTTACCAGCTTGATAGCCTCGGTTTTTTAATTCGGTCATGACAATACTAGCCATTAAGGAAGCGCCTAAGGCATCCATGGTTTGATAACCTTCTCTAAAGCCAGTAGCAAAGGGCTGTTCCAATCGATTAGCTGCGATCTCTTTAGCAGGATGGATCCAGGTTGAAATCACGAGAATCGCAATAATGATTAGGATGGAGGGGGTTAAGTATTTTCCGATATGATCGACAACTTTGTTAGGATTTAAAGCCAGATAGGCAGTTAAGCCAAAAAAGATGAGCGAGGTGACCCAGATGGGAACCATGGGAAAGAGATTTTGAACGAAGATCTCGTGGGTGGTGGCACCCGTTCTAGGTACTGAGAACAAGGGACCAATCAAGAGAATGGCAATACCAGCTAGAATGAGTCCAAACTTTGGATGGACACGCTTGCCCAGGTCGTCTGCTTGCCCGCCTAATTGAATGGTGACGAGTACTCCTAAAATTGGAAAAAGTGGGTCTGATGTTAAAAAGCCACCGATGGCCTGCCACCAAGCCTGTCCACTGACAACCCCTAAGTAGGGTGGGAAGATGAGATTACCAGCCCCAAAGAAGATGGCAAAAAGGGCCAGTCCGGTAATTAAAATATCGCTCGTTTTTATTTTCATAGTGTATATCCGCCTATCTAGTAAATTTTATGGTTAAATCATAGCACAAATGAGCGAAAAATGAGAGAATAATTTGAATTTTTAAAGAATTAATGAAAGGGTATTTAAGGGTATTCTGCCAGTAGCTGACACTTCATGTTATAATTAATGAAATAAAGACTAGACCTTAGGCAAGAATCAAACCTTGTTTATCATTTTGTTAGGAGGGATTGCATGTATCAAGTCTGGACTTATCCCAGTCCCTTAGGGCCGATTCGTTTAACCATGAATGAGATTGGCCAACTGGTCTCCTTAGTCCTAGAAGAAGGCAAGTTATCTGACAATTCAGGTCCCATCGCGGTCGAAGCCGCCTCGAATGGGGCAGACTTCGTCTACTTTACGAATTATCTTCAGGCTTATTTTGAGGGGGATCCTCCTTTATTAGATCCCAGTCGTTTAGCCCCCCTTCATTCAACCCCTTTTCGCTTGAAAGTCTGGCAGGAGTTATTAAGCCTGCCTTTTGGGCAGTTGATTAGCTATGGAGAATTGGGAAGGCGCGTGGCTCCTTCTTCCAAGCATATGGCGCAGGCAATCGGTCAGGCAGTCGGTGCCAACCCCATTCCTTTAATTATTCCCTGCCACCGAGTTGTCGGATCCAAGGGACAGCTAACCGGCTATGCGGGTGGGATCCCCTTGAAGAAACGCTTGTTGACGCATGAAGGGATCTCGATTGCAGGAGACCGAGTGTTAGAAAGGAAGAAAAGCGAATGAAGTTTCCAGGGATTGATCTGACTGAGAATGTTCGTTTGGGTGCGGTTTTTGATTATTTTCAACAGACTCATTTTGTGCTATCCAACTTAAAGATTGACTTTAGCCAAGATTATTTTAGGGTAGCGGCTAAGGTCAATGGACAATCGGTCAAATTAAAGCTTGACCCTCAAGGTCGGATTGAAGGCTATTACTGTGAGAATCGTCATTACTTTGGCCAACAATTCTGCTGGTCTTGTTGGACGGTCATTAGTTACTTGAGGGAACGTCATCCGGAACTTCCTTATCAGATGACGGCTAAAGATACGATGATTTTTCAGATTGAAGAATTAAAGGAGGACCTGGCCTTTTGTGTTGCGCAAACCCGTTTTCTCAGCGGTTGGTTACAAGTCTATCAAGACCAGCTGGCACCCATTTTTACCGACCAAGTCACGCTCATTCGACTCGAACCCTATACCCAGTGGGACGACCAACAAGGGACTTATAAGATTCGCTTTCGCATGGGGCAAGATAAGCTCTATGCCATTAAATCTTTGGATGATCAATTACTGACGCCTTTAGCCAATCATCAGGTAGTTAGATTAGGCAAACAAGCTTGCTTCTTATTGGATGAAGCTCGCTTTGATGAATTGGCCAAGCGAAGCCTGGACTTTATTCGTCGTCATCTTGCCAGTATCTATCAAAAGGGAGCTATCTTAGTGGATGCTAACAGCTTAAAGGATTATATCCAGACCTTTAAGGATCAAGTGGATTTTGACTGGCAACCCTTAAAGGAACACTTTGATTTGAGCTTGAGTCAACCAATTCCTCATACTTATCAAGTCCAGCTAGACCTGAAGGGGTATGATCTGGTGGCAGAGGCGGGGGATTGCTTGTTATTTCGTGACCTTGCCCATCAAGCCTATTATTATTTTTCTAATCAAGTAGAGGCCTTTTGGGTGAAGACAGTGCATGATTATGAGTCCTTTCAATGGGTTCCTGAGTCCCAATTGCCTTCAATTAAGCGAGCGGTCCTTAGCCAGGCACCCTTGTTGCAACTTAGGGGAGATTGGCCAGATTCAACGGATGACCTAGCTTTCTTTGTGGATCTAACGGATCAATTGGAATTGACCCTCACATTGGAAAGTTTGACCCCTGATTCACCCCAGGCTAGGCTAATTCTAGAAAGACTTAAAACAAGCTATCAAGCTCAAGCAATGGGCCCTTGGCAATTGAAGATTAGCCAGGAAACGAAGTTGGATCAATTTATTCAACAGACCCTACCTCATTTGAAGGATTTTGGAAAAGTCTATATTAGTCAAGCCCTTAAGAGCCTAACTAAGCCTCGGCGCTTACCCCTTAAGCTCAAGTTGGGGATGAATAAGGGGCAAATTTCCTTGGATTTGCAGTCGGAGGATTTGGATCTTAAACAAGTGAATCAGATTCTTAAGTCCTACCATAAAAAGAAGCATTTCTACCAATTATCGAAGCAGGAACGGGTTCTGATTGATCCAGAGCAATTATCGGCAGTGGAGAGCTTGCTGCAAGACTTGGCCTTAAAAAAGCTCAATCAGCATGAACAAGTTCCCCTGTATCGTTATTATCAATTAAAAGCTTTTGATCGGGAGTCGCTAGACTTGGAATTTGACCGGGCGATCGAAGACTGCTTGCAGAGGCCTTCGTTACCGATCGATCCAAGTATTCGCTCAATCCTCTATCCTTATCAAGTGCAAGGGGTCGAGTGGCTTTTGAAGCTACGTGCCATGCGCTTGGGTGGAATTTTGGCGGATGATATGGGACTAGGAAAGAGTCTACAATTGATCGCCTATATGGCTTCAGTGGTCTCAGAACTGACTAAGCCCATTTTGATCGTGGTACCAGCCTCATTAATCTATAATTGGCAAAAGGAACTGCAAAAATTCCCCATTCCAGTCCCGTCTCACTTAATCACCGGACAAGCGGCTCAAAGACGGGCCAGCATTGAAGCCTATGGGAACTTGCCAGGGATTTTGATTACTTCTTATGATTACTTACGCCGCGACTTGGCCTATTATCAGGATTTGACTTTTGATACTCTGGTTCTGGATGAAGGGCAATATATCAAGAATGCTCAGAGTCAGATTGCACGAGCGGTAAAGACTTTGAAAGCGGACTATCGTTTTGCCCTAACGGGGACTCCGATGGAGAATAATCTGGCTGAACTGTGGTCGCTCTTTGACTTTTTGTTGCCGGGTTATTTATACAGTTATCCCCAATTCAAAAAGCGTTTCGAGCACGATATTGTCAAGGAAGATGCGGTTGAAGCTTCTACAAAGTTGAAGCAAATGATAGGCCCTTTTATTCTTCGTCGGATGAAAAAGGAAGTCATGCAAGATTTGCCGGATAAGTTAGAGGAGAATTACTATATTTCCCTGGAAAAAAGTGAAGAAAAGCTCTATCAAGCTAGCTTAATGGAGGCCAAGCAAAAATTAGCTCAAGAAGCTGGGGAAGGCTCACAAGCCATTCAAGTCTTAGCTCTCTTGACGCGCTTGCGCCAGTTAGCCCTGGATCCCCGTTTGATTTATGATAATATTCAGCAAGCTTCATCCAAGATGAAGACAGCCATCGAATTAATTCAACAAGCCTTGGCGAATGGTCAATCCGTCCTGGTTTTTTCTAACTTTACCTCAGCGTTAGATCTTTTACGGGATTCTTTGACTGATAGGGCAATTCCTTGCCTGGTCTTAACGGGTCAAACGCCTAAACAAGCCCGCCAACGATCGGTGGAACAATTTCAAGCCAGTCCTGGTCAGGTCTTTTTAATCTCACTTAAAGCTGGAGGGACAGGACTGAATTTGACTCAGGCCTCGATTGTGATTCATTTAGATCCTTGGTGGAATGAGAGTGCACAAAATCAAGCCACCGACCGTGCTTATCGGATTGGTCAGGAGAATAATGTGACCGTTTATAAATTGATTGCTAAAGGGACCTTGGAAGAAAAGATGGAAGCATTAAAGCAGGAAAAATCAGCCCTCTTTGACCGCTTTGTGGAGGGGTCTACTGGATCCGTCCACCATCTTAGCGCAGAGGAATTACGACACTTATTTTTAGAAGGAGCGGATTAATCAATGAATGTGACTTATGTTAAAGCCCTTGCAGATAATTATATTTGGTTATTAGTTGAAGGTGAAGAAGTGGTTGTGGTCGATCCAGGAGAGAGCCAACCGGTCTTGGATTATCTTCAGGCCCATTCCTTAGAACTAAAGGCGATCTGGTTGACCCATAATCATGCGGACCATACCGATGGGGTTCAAGCCATTAAAGCTAACTATCCATCTTGTCCCGTCTATGGCCCTCAAGAAGTGGCAGACTGGGCGAACTATGTTCTTAAGGATCAGGATCAATTTGACTTATGGCAGGTCCCTGTGACCGTCCACCAGACACCAGGGCATACGCCGGGCCACCTCTCTTTTTTAGTGGCGGATTGCCTATTTTGTGGGGACGCCTTATTTTCGGCAGGCTGTGGTCGGGTCTTTACTAAAGACTATCAGGCAGCCTATGAGTCCATGCAGTATTTTCGTTCCTTGGATGATGCGGTTAAGGTATATGCTGGGCATGAATACACTCAGACTAATTTGCGCTTTGCCTTGAGTTTGGATCCACATTCAAGCGTCTTGCAAGCGGCTTTGGAAGCCTGTAATTCACGCTTAAAGGTTGGTAAGGCTAGTTTGCCTACGACAATCGGCCAAGAACGCCTGATCAATCCCTTCTTGATGGCTAAGAGCCTGACTGAATTTAGAAGGTTCCGTGATCTGAGGGATGACTTTTCTTAAGATTTGATTTAGCCTGTGAACTTAGGAATTTATTCTAAAGGGCTCTTGCTTTGAAGAAAAACCACTTAGCATCTTCGTTAAGTTATTATTGTTTATAAGAAAGCATTGATTTAAAAATATAAAACCCAATCCCACAGCTGTCGGATTGGGTTTTATTTTTATCACCTGTGCCAAGGCGCTAGCTTATCTATAAATTTAACGATCAAAATAAACTCTAATTTAATCGATGGGGTTAGCTTTATTCACAGAGATAGCGTAGTTATATAGCTTCTCAATGGTAGAAAACTTTGCATTATCAATAGTGGATTTTCCGTTCATGAGGTCATTTACGGTCATATAGGGTATGCCACCCTCTTTAGCAATACGATAAGCAGATAGATCGGAGTGAAGTAATTTTTCAACATCTTTTCTCATTCTATTACCCCAAAATAAAATAGATTATATTTAAAATGAGTAATATGGAAAGAGTGATTGTCCAAGCAATGCTTTTCTTGGTCTCTTTTTTCATGTGATTTCCTCCTGAATTTGATTTAAATTTAAGATAAAGGGAAGAACAGTCTTCCTCTAAATGCTATCTGGATGGATGTTTTTAAGCTTGTGAGCAGCCAGACAAGTTTTTAGTACTGCATATATTAATTTTCTTGACAGTCTATTAACTTATTTTGGTTCTATTGATAGATATGCTTTGGTATCTAATTATCTATATCGTAACGGTACACCGATATAAAATCAATCCCTTTTATCTGTTTTAATAACCAGTAGAAGGCCATTGCCTCCTATTCAAAGGGGTGTTTTTGAATGTTCATGGAGGCCTGTGAGAGTAGCCGAGGAAAACAAGAGAATTTCCGAACATTTAAATAAATGTGTTTAAGTTAATTCGATAAAAGGTCGTCTTCAAAGGATTGCTCTTTTATAATAGGATCTATCAAGTTAAGGAGGAATTCTATGAACGCCATCGCACAGTATTTCAAATTTGAGGACAATCAGACGACCCTGGGACGGGAGATCCAAGCAGGAGTTACAACTTTCTTGGCTATGTCCTATATTATCTTTGTTAACCCGGCTATGCTATCACAAACAGGTATGCCGGCCCAAGGTGTCTTTTTGGCAACGATCTTCGCTTCCGCCATCTCGACGGCCTTTATCGGACTCTATGCCAATGTTCCGTACGCTTTAGCACCGGGGATGGGCTTGAATGCCTTCTTTACTTATACGGTTGTCTTTGCCTTAGGTTTTAGCTGGCAAGAAGCCTTATCCATGGTCTTTATTTGTGGTTTGTTAAATGTGTTGATCACGATCACTAAGATCCGTAAACTATTGATCACCTCGATCCCTTCTTTTTTACAGCATGCGATTTCGGCTGGGATTGGGATTTTTATCGGTTATCTAGGGATTAAGAATGCGGGACTCTTACAATTCACCTCGGATGCCAGCAATATTCTATCCATTAATGGGGGCGATCCAGCAGCAAGCTTGACGGAACCTGTGACCAGTGTTGTCACCTCAGGGGGTATCTTACCGGCGCTTGTGAATTTCAATAATATTCCGGTATTTGTCGCTTTAGCCGGCCTAGTGGTGACCATCGTCCTTATGTTGCGCAAGTCTAATGGAGCCATCTTGATTGGGATCATCTTCACCACTATTCTAGCCTTTGTGACAGGAATGGTAGACTTCTCGCATTTGAACTTCTCATCCAATAGTCTGTCGGATTCTTTCCAACAATTGGGTCAAACTTTTGGGGTTATCTTCACTTCAGCGGGTATCCCATCCTTATTCTCGGATCTTTCTAAATTACCAGTGGTCTTGATGACTATCTTTGCCTTTTCTTTATCGGATGTCTTTGACACGGTAGGGACCTTTATTGGAACTGGTCGCCGTTCTGGTATCTTCTCAGAAGAAGACGAACGAGCCCTTGAATCGAGTTCTGGCTTTAATTCCAAAATGGACCGTGCCTTATTTGGAGACTCTGTCGGTACGATTTTTGGGGCTATTTTAGGAACTTCCAATACCACAACCTTCGTGGAATCATCAGCTGGAATTGGGGCTGGAGGACGGACCGGCTTTACCTCGGTCGTGACGGCCATCTGCTTTGTTTTAGCCGCCTTCTTATCGCCAGTGATTAGTTTAGTTCCGGCACAAGCGACAGCGCCTGCTTTAATTATTGTCGGAATTTTGATGGTGTCATCCTTGAGTGATATCGACTGGGCTAATTTTGAAATGGCTGTGCCAGCCTTCTTTGCTTCTGTCTTCATGGGCTTGTCTTATTCCATCTCGAATGGGATTGCCGCTGGTTTTATCTTCTATGGGATTGTTAAGATATTTACTGGGAAAGCCAAGGAAATCCACCCTATTCTATGGGTGTCCATGTTGCTCTTCATTCTGAATTATTTAGTGATGGCCTTCCTATAATCGGAAATCTATAAAGAAGCTGGCTCATGCGAGCTAGCTTCTTTTTTTGTGGGCAAACTTTCTTGCAATACCGACTGCTTTTCTCTATACTTTGAAAGTTAAGCAAAATAAGGAGGTAGGTCAATGAATAATATGACGGAAGGACCTATTATCAAAAAAACGGTCCTATTTTCTTTGCCACTCATTATCGGCAATCTTTTTCAATTATTTTATAATATGGTCGATACGTTTATCGTCGGACGAACTCTAGGGCTGGAGGCGCTAGCTGGTGTCGGGGTGTCAGGATCTTTGACCTTTTTTATTTTAGGTTTTGCTCAAGGTTTTACTTCAGGAACGGCAATTCCTTTAGCACAAGCTTTTGGAGCGGGAGATTATCGCAAGGTCAAGCGGTCAGTTGCGATTAATATCATGCTGGCTTGTGCCGTGACCGGGGTCTTGACTATAGCCTCGACTTATTTCTTAGGGGATATCTTGCGATTGATTCGAACTCCAGAAGAAATATTTAACTATGCCTATGATTATATTTTTATTATTTTTGCCGGAATGATCGTGACGATTCTATTCAATATGTTGTCCAATATATTAAGAGCCATTGGGGATAGTCGGACACCCGTGGTGGCTTTGATTGTGACGACAGTGGTGAATATTATTTTGGATTATGTTTTAATTATTTATTTTAAGATGGGTGTTAAGGGGGCGGCTTATGCGACGGTGATCGCTCAGGCTGTTGCCATTATGATCTGTTTGTATGTGATTTATAAGGGAATCTATGTCTTGCAAGTGGAGAAGCAAGATTTTAAGTTAGTTGGAGATGAGCTAGCACTTCACTGTAAACTCGGCTTTCCCATGGGCTTCCAGATGTCGATTATAGCGATCGGTTCGGTCTCTGTTTCTATGGCCTTAAATACACTTGGACCCAATGCAGTCGCAGGTTATTCTGCTGCCATTAAAATTGATCTTTTAGTCGAACAGATTATGGCTTCGCTTGGACTAGCAGCGGCAACCTTTGTTGCCCAGAACTTTGGTGCTAAAAAATATGACCGCCTTTTAACAGGGGTTAAGAAGTTAGTTAGCTTAAATATTCTGATTTCCTGGGTAGCGGGTCTGATTGTCTTTTTTGTAGGTGGGCAACTGACGGCCATCTTTGGGGATCAAGCAGTGTCGAATACTCTCTATGAGTACGGAAGCACCTTCTTTCATATTATGGGGCCTAGCTTCTGGCTTTTAGCCATCTTATTTGTCTTACGGTATAGTTTACAGGGAATGAACGATTCGCTCTTTCCAACTTTGGCAGGTATTGGCGAATTGGTCATGCGGGTCTTAGCCGCTTTCTTCCTGACACCTCGGATGGGCTTTGCCGGAGCAGTCTTGGCTAATCCCATGGCTTGGATTGGATCTGTTGCCTTCTTGATTCCTGCTTTTTTGATGCATCAGAAAAAGCTCAAAGCCATCATGAATGCCACCCAAAACCAAGCGTCTATGGTAGAATAAGAGTAAGTTATCTAGTAAAGGAGCCATACAATGAAATTAATTTCTTGGAATATTGACTCGTTAAATGCGGCCTTGACCAGTGAATCGAATCGAGCCTTGATGAGCCAGGCCGTTTTGCGTGATCTTGTTAATTTAAGCCCAGATGTTCTTGCGATTCAAGAGACCAAGCTCAGTGCCAAGGGTCCGACGAAGAAACATTTGGAGATCTTAAAGGAACAATTTCCAGAGTATCAATTGGCTTGGCGGTCATCCTGCGAGCCAGCACGAAAAGGCTATGCAGGAGTCATGTTCCTTTATAAAAAAGGAATCGATGCACAGGTTACTTACCCAGAGATCGGAGGGCCTGCACCCATGGACTGTGAAGGGCGAATCTTGACCTTGGAATTAGAGGACCTCTTCTTGACTAATGTCTATACGCCTAATGCGGGCAGTGAATTGAAGCGGCTAGCTGACCGTCAAATTTGGGATCAAAAATATGCGGATTATCTGGTTGAATTGGACCAACAAAAACCAGTCATCGCCATGGGGGACTTTAATGTAGCCCATGAAGAAATCGACCTAGCCAACCCGGCAAGTAATCATTTCTCAGCCGGCTTTACCGATGAAGAACGGCAAGGCTTCTCGCGCTTACTGGAGCGAGGCTTTACCGATAGTTTCCGTCATCTTCATGGACCGGTAGAAGGCCAATACACTTGGTGGGCGCAACGGGTGAAGACGTCGAAGATTAATAATTCAGGCTGGCGGATTGACTACTTTATTGTTTCTGATCGTTTGCGCGACCATATTAAAAACTCTGCCATGATTGATTCAGGCGCTCGTCAGGACCATACACCGATCCTATTGGAAATGACATTTTAATTAAGGTATAATGAGAATATGTAATAGAAAGAATCGATAGAAAGTAGGATCACGATGAAAAAGTTCATTATAGATGATGGAATCTTTGACTTATTTCCGGATGCTGAATTTAATATTTTGGTGTTAAGGGGTATCGATAATACGGACCGTAATCATCAACAACGGCAAGATTTACTGGATCAGGGGACTCAAAGAGCGAAACAATTCCTAACTGAGGAGACCTTCCGTTTGAACCCGGTAGTGGCCCAGTGGAGGGAAGCCTTCAGTCAATTCAAGACCAAAAAAGGGGCTCGTTGCACCATTGAAGCCATGCTTAAGCGGGTTAATGCTGACAAGACCTTCTCACCCATCAGTCCTTTGGTGGATATCTATAATGCCATCGCATTAGCTTATGGGATTCCCGGAGGTGGTGAAGATATTGACCACTTAGCTGGAGACCTGCATTTGGGCTTGGCTAAGGGTGGCGAAGAATTCTTGCCTTTAGGGGCTGAAGAATCCGACCCTGCATTAGAAGGGGAAGTGATCTATTACGATCAACAAGGAGCGGTTTGTCGGAATTTTAACTGGCGAGAAGCTCAACGAACCATGTTGACAGAAGCAACGAAAAATGCACTTCTTTGTTATGAAACGATCAACCAAGAACAAGCAGCTCGCTGTCAAGAGGCTATGACTGAACTCAAGCCATTATTGGAAGACTTCTTTGGCATTGACGTAATACTGCACCGCTTAAATCGTGACCAAAGAGAAGCTCTATTAGAAGAATAAATACTTAGAAAAGTCCTTTGTAAAAAGGGCTTTTTTGTATGTTTAGATGTTACAGCTTCACTAGAATGATGGATTAAAAGTTCTTTCAAATAGGATAGAGTCAGTTAGAATGCTTGTAAATAAGTAAATGAAGCGAATTCATTAATTTTTTTTGATAATTTATTTTTCTGGAATAAAAAAGTGGCTAATCAAAGTATCATCAAGATTGATGAAATTGTTGTTATTCATAATCGGAGTTAGTCGAAGGTAGAGAAAACGTTTTATTCAAGGATCTGTTTGATAATAAAATAATTATTATAAATTAATGAAATAGTTTGATTTTTGAGGTATACTAACTTTAGACAGTTGGTCTAATTTTGTTTTAATTAAAATGCGATATATTAAAATAGTTCTTAATAATAAATGGTGAGGAGTGGGTAAGATGTTGGGGAAGAATAATAAGCGCTTATATCAAGAGCAATCTTCAGATCGAATTGTGAGATATGCTATTAAGCGGTTAACAGTTGGGGTGGGGTCAGTTATTGTGGCAACAAGCCTATTAATGGCTGGTAATGTTGCTTCAGTAAACGCACAAGAAATAAATACGGATACGACAGACGTTGTAGAGGCAGAATCAATAACCTCAGAATCAAATGTGGAGCTTGAAACTGAAGATAAAGTAGCGGAAGAGTCTCCGGAAACTCAAGACCTGTTGGAAGTCAGTGAGGAAAATATACCGGAGGCTCAAGCTGCAGATCAAACTTCAGAGAATATCGTTAATCTGAACTTAAGAAAAAGTTATGAAACAGAAAAAGACCGTGTTTCATTTGAAAATAAAAAATCATTTGATGTTAGAATGGACTATCAAATCAAGGAATCGAAAATGTTTGAGGTCCAATTAGATGAAGTCGATCCAGACGATGAACCGGAAGATATTAAAGATAAACGATACACTAAATTGCGTAATTTTATAGAGTATGATCAAGATGCTATAGACTTTCTACAATCTGACGATTCACGTAAATATGAATTTAATAGAAAGATGCAATATCTTAATTATGAAAATCCTTATCGCACCAACTACTACAATCGACGTACGTATCAAGTTGTAATGCAACGACAAGGTGGAGATGATATTCCTACTTTTAAATTAAAAGATTCTTTTGGTAAAGAACGAGAAATTGATTTAAACCAAAAAGATGAGACAGGAGCCTATCTGCCTTTCAAATTTACTTTGGGTTATTTAGATAATGCGACCGTTATTCAAGATGGGTTAAAATCAGCGGCACGAAATGGAGATTTGACTCAAGAGATTCAAGGGGATAAAGGCAAATTATCTCAAGGTTTAGGTAAGTTCGATGACTCGGTGATCAATCTTTTTGAAGACAAAAAGGATTGGACACAAGTATCTAATCAAACGATACCACGGGTATTGACTTGGAATATTTCATTTAAGAAATGGGCGCAAGAAGAGGGGACCTTTGATGTTAAAACAAGGTATTTGCTCCAAAGCTTAGAAGATCCAACTCAGTATGTACACGATGAATCAAAAGATGAGGATCGTTTTGTCCAAAAAAGTGATCGTAAACTTGTTGGGAGTGAGATTCCAGGCTTTAGCTATCATGCTGAAACGCCGCAAGAACAAATCGTTGACGAAAATAAAGGTGTTGTGGAGTATAAGCTAGATCGCAATACTTATCAACTGAATTTCCATGGGCCGGTGGTTTCTTCTCATATATCAGAAGAACGTTCAGAAGCTTTAAATAACGAGACGAAATCAATCAACCTAAAATATGGTGAAACGATTGACGGTGCTAAATTGCTGAGCGATTTGCGTGTTCAAGGAAAGGCATTGGAGACGGGAAAAACACGTGTTAAAGTTCCAAATGATGAAAATCCATATCGGGAGTATTTATTTGATGGTCTTTACTTGGATCCGGAGTACATTCAACGAATTGCTCCAGATGACAAGAACCCACGCCTTACTTCCAAAGTTACAATGGGTGTAGGAGATATGACACTGTATCTTAAATGGACGGAGTTAGATTTAAGAGGCTCTAAGGTTGATACATTTGTTAATCATTTTGAGATCGAGAATACACCAGATGAAAATCTACCAAAAGGGATTACTATAGTAGATCAAGCAGGAAAAGATGGCGAAACGATAAGGTATTACAAATATATTTATGAGGATGGTCAAAATACCGGAAAACTTCAACTTATCAAAGAAGAAATAAAAGATTCGGAAAAAAGAAAAGTTCGCTATGGGGTTAGTAGTTTAGTTGAAGAAGTACTTGAAAAGGGAGCCACTGAAGAATATGAGTTAACCGAAGAAAACTTAAAAGAGATGCTTCGTGACCCTAAAGTGCTAGAAGAAGATCCGAATTTCTTAAAACGATTAACTGAAATCCAAGTGGTTGAAGATCCCTCACTACCAGAAGGCGAAGAAAAAATTGTCGAAGCGATAGCAGGCAAGCGCCAACGTATTAAGATTCAACCTCAATTGATCTTACCTTCCGGTGAGCGAGAAAACTATGGTGATCCTATTTGGGTTTATCGAGTGATTCAAGCACCTACTCCAAAAACTAAATATATTGGAACAGGTGTTGTTGGTAAGCAAGTGACGGAGACCGTCAAAGAGCTTATCCCTTTTGAAACGGAAGTTGTTGAGAAAAAAGATCAACCTTATGGATGGTCAAAGGTTACTCAAGAAGGTAAAAACGGTCATATATTAACGGTTAAAACTCAGCCGACTTTAAATGGTCAGCCTGACGGAACACCAACCATTGAAGAAAAAACGATTGCTTCCGTAAAGCAAATTATTGAAGTGGGAACGGGCTCGCATGATCCTGGTGAAGTTAAGGAAAAGGATATAGTTAAAGAGACTGAAGTCGATAGCAAAGCGCCAGAAGATAAATCGGCTGCTTTTAAAGAATCTTATTATCTTGTTCAAGTCTATCAACAGAAAGAAGACTTTTATAAATTTACAGGATTAGATCAATATGAAATCCTTAACCATAAAGTCTATCAGCGTCAACAGGAAAATGGTCAGTTAGAATCTTTAGCATCCGCAATCGAACGTGAAAAGAAATCAGACCCCTTCCTTAAATTTAATCCTTTATTATTTAAACAAAATGATGGATTAACTAAGACGATGATGGGAGCAGATAACGAACTGCCAGTTCATCAATATTACCTAGATCGCGTTTGGTACAATCTCGTTTTGGGAAGTAACAAAAGCTATTTATATGGCGGAACAAAGTTAGAACTTAAAAATGTGCCAGTTAGAGATTCAGAAGGAAATGTTACCCTTCAAGAGAACTATACCTTGGATCTAACCCATCAAAATGGCGAAAAATATGTAAACTTGCCTGTTTATTATGGTGAAGATTTGAGTTTCCTCATGAATGCGATTTTTGAATACGAAAAAGCGCATCCTGATGAAAAGCTAATCTATGAAACGTTAGGTGGCGGTATCTCAGAGGGTGTTCGTCAACTGAACATGACTACTGAAGACTATGAAAAACTATTACAAGATATTAAAGATACGAAAGCAAAAATTGATGAACAATATAATACCGTTCACAAGCCTTTTGAAGAAGAATTAAAGGCGGCTTACCAAGCTTTTGAACAAGAAATGGCTCAACAAGCTGGTAAATTGACTCAAGAGGAAATTAATCAGCGATTCAAGACTTTTAATGAAGAACAAAGCGCTAAAAGATATGCCCATTTTCTGAAATATAAAGATCAAGACTTTGAGCTTCAAGAAGGATTACGTCGATTAGAAGCAAAAAAAGCAGCCGCATTTAAGACATTGGATACTGCTGGACGCTTTGAGCCGTTTTATAAATTTAGTCAACGTCATGCGGAGCTGATTTACAATAAACCAGGTGGTTATAATGACGGTGAAGCTCGTCCGGATATGAAGACAAGCTTCCCGAAAGGTTATCCAGGTAATGGTGAAAACTTCCCAGAAGATATTGAAAAATTAGACCGCCGTGTCCTGTTAACGATTAATCGTGCGGAGCGTGGCGCTAAAGATGGGATTGATGGAGGCGGTATTGGCGTATGGAATTGGACCTACGGAGGACTTCATGGCAAGTTGAATGTCAAATATCGTTTTGAGAGTTTAGAAGATGCTCAAAAATTCTATCGTTCAAAGGATTATTTAGATCAGTCCTATTATGCCTGGTATGCAATGAATCAATTTACTGGACGGGAGATTGAAGGATTTAGTCATACGACGGATCTAGGTGATAAGGGCGTCGTACTTGAGAAAGACGGAAAAGTTCTGTTAAAAAACAAGGGAATTCATACGGACAAACGCGAAGGGGTCACACCGGCCTATCGTCGTATCGATAATATTGACTTCTATACGCAACGTTATGATGAAGCAAGTAATTCTAAGTTCGATATTAATTTAGCGGATATTTATATTGGTGGCGAACTTCCTAAAGAAAGTCAAAACGCACAGTTGCCTTATGGAATAACTTCTAAAGAATTTTACGAGAACTTCCAGAGAAAATATGCCAATAACTGGTCTTTGAATCCTGAAAAAGAACGGACAATCATCTATAAGATGACCCGCAATCAACATCAGGTAAAAGTCTATGGTGCTTTACGTAAAGTTCCAGTTTTTGCTCAAACAAAATACAATATTGATTATATGACGCCAAGCAATACCCCAACCCTTAAATATGGACAAATCTTAAATGGTGAGTCGATATACGGTGAGAATCAGTATTGGGTCGAAGGGGATACACGAACTGAAATTGTCAAGGATTCATCAGGAAAAGAAATCCAACGTAGCTATGTCTTCCGTGGGCTTTATACAGATCCACGCTATACAGAGGATAGTAAAGTAGCATATGGCGCACTGACAATGCCTGACCGAAATCTAGCACTTTATGAGAAATGGGAACGAGTGGAATCAGATCCTAATGAAGTATTTACTAAAGAATGGATCAATACAATCATACGAGAGAATAAAGACCTTCCAGATGGATACATGAAAGTGGTTCAAGAAGGACGTGAAGGGATAAATCGACATCAACTGATTCGTTCTTATATAAATGGTGAAGCTCAAGAGAAGGTAGAACGTAAAGATTCTCCTTGGGTGGATGCGGTGGATGAAATTATTGAGATTGGTGTTCGTCGTTTAGTTCTAAAATACGATACAAATACTGACGATGAATCAGTCACAGCACCAGTAGATAATAAGGCCTATGCTTATGAAGAAAAAGCACAGGTTAAAGGTCCGTTAATTCGCGAAGGGTATAAGTTCCTAGGATGGAGCTTGAAACAAAATGATCGTGAAAATCTATATCAGACTGATGACTTGCTTAAGATGGAAGGGAATCAAGAGCTGTTTGAGTCTAAACAAGCTGATATGATTCTTTACGCTCAGTGGGCACAAACCTTTAAATTGACTTACATTGGTAATGCGACTGGAGTAACTAATGTTCCAACTGATAC
Source organism: Facklamia sp. HMSC062C11 (assembly GCF_001810675.1). Taxonomy (NCBI): domain Bacteria; kingdom Bacillati; phylum Bacillota; class Bacilli; order Lactobacillales; family Aerococcaceae; genus Facklamia; species Facklamia sp. HMSC062C11. Next base: position 190,800 of record NZ_KV802399.1, read on the forward strand.
AACTAATTATGAGTTGGATCAAGAAGCCACAATTCAGTCAGGTTCCGGTATGACGCGTGAAGGTCACTACTTCACAGGATGGAAAGATGAAGACGGTAAGGACTATGCGGTAGATTCTAAGTTACCAATGAAAGAGGATCTGACGCTTTACGCTCAATGGGCTGAGTACCTACATTTGAAATACGATGGTAATGACGCAAACGCTCAAAATGCGCCAAGTGATGATACTGATTATAAGCTGAATGATAAAGCGACGATTAAATCGGATGCGGGCATGACCCTCAAAGGTCACTACTTCACAGGTTGGAACACTGAAAAAGATGGTAGTGGTCAGGCATATGAGATTAATTCATCGACAACGATGACGAAGAATCTAACGCTTTACGCTCAATGGAGTAAGTACCTCCATCTTACTTACTATGGTAATGCGCCAGAGGCTCAAAACGTACCAAGTGATAGCGCTGATTATAAGGTGAACGAAGAAGCCACAATTAAATCGGATGCAGGAATGACACGTGAAGGATACTACTTCACAGGTTGGAACACCCAAGCCGATGGTCAGGGTCAAAGTTATGCGATCGACTCTAAGCTACCGATGACGAAAGATTTAACGCTCTACGCTCAATGGAGTCAGTATCTACATCTTACTTATGATGGTAATGGTGATGGCGTAACCAGCGTACCGAGTGATGAGGCTAATTATGAGTTGAATCAAGAAGCCACGATTAAATCAGACTCCGGTATGACACGTGAAGGCTACTACTTCACAGGTTGGAATACTCAAGCGGATGGTAAGGGTGATAGATATACGGTCGGCTCCCAGTTACCAATGACGGATAATCTAACGCTTTACGCTCAATGGAGTGAGTATCTACATCTTACTTATGTTGGTAATGGTGACAATGTAACCAACGTACCAAGTGACAGCACCGATTATAAGGTGAATGACGAAGCTACGATTAAGTCAGATTCCGGTATGACACGTGAGGGTTACTACTTCACAGGTTGGAATACTCAAGCAGATGGTCAGGGTGATAGCTACACGGTCGGTTCCCAGTTACCAATGACGAAGGATCTAACACTTTACGCCCAATGGAGTAAGTACCTACATCTTACTTATGATGGTAATGCGCTTGGAGTGACTAATGTTCCACAAGATAATCAAGTATATAAAAATGGTGATAAAGCAACAGTTGCTCAAGCTCCTTCACATTCTGCTTATCGTTTTATGGGTTGGAATACTCAAAAAGATGGTAACGGTAAATATTACATACCAAGTGATCAGTTAGAGATGACTCAAAATAGGACTCTTTATGCTCAGTGGGCGAGCGTAGGAGAACCACCGATTGAGTATGTTCCGGAATTGATTCATAAGGACAATGAAATTCCATTCAAAGAGATTATCCGAGAAAATCCAAACCTACCTGTAGGCACTAGAAAGATTGTTCAGGAAGGTAAAAAAGGATTCCAACGCGAATTCTTTAAAGTGACTTATGATCAAAAAGGCAAAGAAATTAACCGTGAAAAGCTCGATTATTCTGCCGATGATTATTCTGAAATTGATCAAATTATTGAGATTGGTGTTCGTCCTTTAGTTCTAAAATACGATACAAACACAGATGATACATCCGTCACAGCACCAACTGATGAAAATAAATATGCTTATCACGATGAAGCGAAAGTTCAAGGTCCTTTAGATCGCAAAGGCTATCAATTCTTAGGATGGAGCTTAGAACAAAAGAATCCTACAAAATTATATCAGGACGATGACTTGCTTGAGATGGAAGGAAATCAAGAGCTGTTTGAGTCTAAACAAGCTGATATGATTCTTTATGCTCAGTGGGCAACTATGGGAGAACCACCGATTGAGTATGTTCAAGAATTGATTCATGAAGACAATGAAATTCCATTCAAAGAGATTATCCGAGAAAATCCAGACCTACCGGCAGGAACAAGAAGGATTATTCAAGTAGGTAAAAATGGGCTACATCGCGAATTCTTTGTGGTGACTAAAGATCAAAAAGGAAAAGTGATTAAATCTGAAAAGCTAAATTATTCTGCCGATGATTACCCTGCTATTGATCAAATCGTTGAGATTGGAACGGGAATAACACCAGAGCCAGACCAACCGACTCCGGAACCAGAACCGGAAAAACCAAAACCTAATCCAGAACCGGAAAAACCGACTCCTAATCCAGAGCCAGACCAACCGACTCCAGAACCAGAGCCGGACCAACCGTGTCCTAATCCAGAGCCGGATCAACCAACTCCTGAGCCAGAACCAGAACAACCAAAACCTAATCCAGAGCCGGAAAAACCAACTCCTAATCCAGAGCCAGACCAACCAATGCCAGAACCAGAAAAGACACCAGAGTCAAGGCCACAACCATTGCCTAATAATGGTTCTCAAGTGGATCAAGGTTCAGTATTGCCTCAAACGGGTGAAGAAGATTCAACCTTGTTGCTTAGCCTTGCGGCTTCGTCAATTTTAGCGGGTATCGGTTTGATCAATGTTCGAAAAAAAGAACGGGATTAATGGGTTACAAGAAACGATCGTTTAGGAACTTATAAACTTAGTAAAGATACACATACAGTTGTATCAAATAAAGAGGATGGCTCTATAGAAGGGACCAAGCACATTGCTTGGTCCTTTTTTAGCTTGTTAAGTTGGTAACTGAGATAAAGGAAAATGTCCAAAAATTTAAATGAAGCGTTAATAAATAGGTCGGTAAAGTAAGACTGACCATGATAAAATAAGATACGAGTTGAGGAAAGATTAGCACTACAACTCAAGAGAAGCAGCGTCATTTTATATAAGAAAAAACGACGATTCGAAACAAACATATCATTCACTACTCCTATAAATTTAAATCCTACCATTTTTTTAAATTAAGTGAATGATCCTAAAACCTTGGATACCCCCAATATCTAAGGTTTTTTATGTTGTTAACTTGGATAATAGATTCTTTGGGTAATGAGATGGAAATAAGCTAAGTTCAATGATTATTATGAAGCTATTATTGGTAATCAATGGAAGCATTTTTTTGAATTTGATTAATTTCAAGGTAGTAAAATAATCGGTGTCCACTTTTCGAAATATCATTCAATAAATAGGACGGTGAATCCTAAGATTTTATGTTATAATGCAATCGTGAGTTAGAAGCACATTTCGAAATTTTGGCTACTAACTCGCTTTCACACTTGAGACAAAGACGTCTCAGCAGCTTGTTCACTTTCTGATTGGGTCATAGAGGCCAAGAAAGTGGACACAAATTTAGTGATTCCTCATTCACAATCTCCTATAAATTTAATTTTTCCTACCATATTAAATTATTGTGAATGACGGTGCCTAGCCCTCAACTTTGGTCAAGTTGAGGGCTTTTTTATATGCCGATGATTAACAAGCCTTGTTTCATTAGAAGGCTATCCTCTATAATAGGAGTATTGATCGAAGGAAATTAGATAGAAAAGGATGCGACCTATGTTAATTATTAATCAACAACACTTACAAGAAATAATGGATGAACTATTAGCCAAGGATAGTGTGTCGAAGGAAGACTTGCAGCGATATTTTAATCGACTTGTCCAAGAATTAGACCCTAAAGGGCAGGACCTGCTACATTACATTGATGCCTTAACCTTAGAGGTTCATCGCGATTCTATCGCTTTATTAGAGGATCTATTGGCGCTTGACTTGCCAGATCAGCGTACGGTCTTAGAAGGGTTATTAGCTAAGGGCTATTTGCGGCATTTTCAGGCTAAGTATTGCCCACAAGGTCCCTTGGTCTTTCAAGGGCAGACTCTGATGGCTTATGATGAACAACAGATGATTAAGGAACGGATCTTTGTAGAGACGGGCTATTCAACGACGGGCTTGGATCAAGCTGATTTGGTGGAGATCTATGTCGAACGGCCAAGAGAATATCAAGTGGGGGGCAAACAAGCACCGGCTCTTTATATTGCGAATCCGTATTTAATGGGAACGAACGAAGAGGCATTTAAGGCTGATAACTTACATGGCATTGAGGAAGAAGATCAAGCACCTGTTAAAGACATGGTACTTAAAGATTGGTCCAAAAAGGTTGGACCAAGATCTGATAAACCTATAACGGAATCCAGTCCCCTACAAGAAGTTCAAGAGCCTGCCATGAGTCAGATGAATCCAGCCATGAAACGCTACCTGGCTAAAGGTTATGCGGTGATTCATTATGCAGGACGCGGGGCTTATTATTCCCAGGGATTTAACCTAACTGGATCTGTAGAGGAATTGGATGCGGTGGATGCCACACTAAGATGGTTGGATGGTCAAGCAGCTGCCTACTATGATTTACAAGCGACCCAGCCTGTGGTGGCAGATTGGTTTAATGGATCGGTTGCTATGACTGGTAAGTCTTATTTAGGAACGTTAGCCATTGGAACAGCTACCTATAGCAGATCCAAGTGCTTGAAGACGATTTTACCGGAAGCGGGGATCTCTTCTTGGTATGATTATTACCGTTATAATAATTTAGTGGTAGCACCTCAAGGTTATCCTGGCGAGGATATCGATAGTCTATCCTGGTATTGTGAGTCCTTCTTGATGAACCCCACTAATTCGAGTTCAGACCGCCGAGAACGTTTTATGGAATTATTTGATCAAATGCGACACGATATGGACCGTGAGTCAGGACATTATAATGCTTTTTGGGATGAACGGAATTACCTGAATCAAGCAGATCAGATCCGGATCCCTATGTTAATTATTCATGGAACCAATGACTGGAATGTTAAGATTTCGCATCTATTCAAATTATTGAATGCTTCCAGCCAAAGTAAGTCTTGCCGCAATTTTCTGATTCATCGTGGTAAGCATATCTGTATTCATTCCATGACGAATTTTCCATTTTTGCCACTGATGGATGCCTGGTTAGATCACTATTTATTAGGATTGGGACAAGTACCCCTTAAGAATGGTCAAGGCTATGTGCAATCGAATTTAGATCCGAATGATTGGCAGTTGGTCGATTATGACCAACGTCAGACAGAGAGCTATTGTCTACAAGAGGGAGTTTTGGTTAAAGGGGAAGCTTCAGATGTGACTGGCAAGGAGCAACATACTTTTAAGACGGCCTTAGACTTTTCTTCGGCCAAGGATTGGCAGGAACAACTCCTTCAAACAGATTCTCCATTGGCGCTGCGTTTTGACAGTCCGGTACTTGAATCACCGCTTCATCTGCATGGGGACATGGTCTTGACCGTAAAAGCCAAGTCGGACCGGCCCAAAGGGGCTCTGTCTTGTATGCTAGTAGATTTAGGTAAGAGCCAGATAGTTGATGAACGGGTCTATTCGGTCACTGATAAGCAATTAGCGATTGGTCTAACCAGTCGCTTACCTCAAACCAGCTTTAGCTTAGAGCCTCAAGCTCAGGATGTCCATGTGATTACCCGTGGTTGGATGAATCTTGAGACGCCTGAAGATACTGCTAATGACCAAGGTTATGCCCACTATCAAATTGATATGATTGGTATGGACTATACGCTAGCGAAGGGACATCGCCTGGGCTTGGTGATTTTTGGCAATGATTATCTTTATACCTTACATCCAAAACAAAGTCAGACGTACGAGATCTATTTACCTTCCTTGAATTTGCAGCTTGATCTAATTAACGAATTTGAGTAGAGGAGTTAGATATGCAAGCTTTTTTGAAATTGTTGGATTTACAGTTGACCTTGTTAGTCTATATTTTGTTAGGTTTTTGGGTAGGGAAAAAACAGCTGATCTCAGACCAGGGACAAAAAAGTTTAATGAAATTACTGATCTATGTCTTTTTGCCTTTGATGGTTTTTAATTCCTTTAAGTCAGTGAATGCTAAGTTGCTAGCCTTGAGCTTTCAGGCCATGCTGGCTGCTTGTGTCATTTATACGATAACGAGTGTGTTGGCTTATCGTTTGTATCGGTCCTTTCCTGCGCAAAAAGGGCGAGTGATGGGCTATGGCACCTTAGTGAATAATGCGGGCTTTGCGGGTCTACCGATTGCGGAGGCCATATATGGGTCAGCAGGTGCTGTGATGGCCTCGGTCTATCTAGCTCCGCACCGACTCTTTATGTGGACAGTGGGCTTAGCCATCTTAGAAGGAAAGCCAGTCTCTCACTTTGATAAGAAGACTTTATGGCGGTTGTTGACCAATCCGTCGATAGTCGCTGTTTTTCTAGGCCTATTAAGGGGTCTATTAGAACTTAGTCTACCTAGCTTTGTGGACCGTGCTCTGGGCGGCATTTCTGGCTTAGTAGCACCACTAGCAATGATTATGATCGGTTGCATTATCTCGCAAGTGAATTTAGCCACGCTTTTTGAAAAGCCAGTCCTATATTATTGCTTCATTCGATTGATTGCGATTCCTTTTATTGTGATGTTCACAATGAAAGGCTTGGGGCTTGATCCTCAGTTGACCGGTGTGGTGACCATCTTGACTGGAATGCCGATTGGTACCCCTACGACAGTGCTAGCGGCTCAGTATCAGTTGGATGTAGCCTTTGCCGCCAAGCTAACTTTTTTATCGATCGTCTTGTCGATTTTTACAGTTCCTTTGGTATTGGCCTTTATATAGATTAGCAAAGAGCTTGTGGTTCATCACCACAAGCTCTTTTTGTACTTGACAGGGCGCGATTTTTAGGTATTATATAGTTATTATAACTAGATAAAGGAGGTGGCTTGGATGGACAAAGTAGGAAAGATCCGTCATTTTTCTTGTCCTTTATGGGAAGCCATTCCGGACCAAGGGCTCTTTAATCAAGAGGTGGTGGCCTATATTCAGTCGGTACTAGAACCGATACGGATTGAGGAACCGATTATAACTTCGACCATGATTCAGAATTATTCCAAATGGCACTTGATTCCTAAACTAAGGGGCCGCAAATACCGACGAGACCAACTGGCGGTATTGCTTATCTTAAGTATTTATAAGCAGGTCCTTCGGATGGATCAAGTCAAGCAAGGAATGGACTTGCAGCTGAATAAGATGGCGATCCAATCCGCTTATAATGTCTTTGCCAGATCCTTGAATAGTGCCATTCAAGATTGTTTTAAGCAGGTTGGTAATCCAGCTGGCCTTTCGATCGAGGCTATGGCTTTTTCAAAGAATACTGAAGGGGTGGAGCTAGTCTCGCGAGCCTATGCTTTCAAATTACTAGCCACGCTGATTATTAACAGTGGGGGCTATCAAGAGTTAGGAGAAAATCATGACTAAAATTGCGATTATTGCGGATACTTCACAGGACTTTACCTTTGAACTGGGGAAAAAATATGACATTGAAGTGATCCCTTATCAGGTTCAATTAGACGATCAACATTATTTAGATCAAGTGGATTTAGATTCTAGAACTTTCTATCAACGCATTGGCCAGTGCGACCGTTTATCGACAGGGACGCCGTCCTTGCAGTGGGTGATCGATCGCTTGAAGCAGTTGGAGGAGGCGGGTTATGAGCAGGCAATTGCTTTAACCTCTTCAGCCAAGCTAACCGGCATGAGCCAGTTATATGGTGTGGTGCAAGGGGACTTTGATAAGTTGAAGCTGACTCTATTCGATACGCAATCGATTGCCTCGGGGGCTGGATTATTGACGCTCTATGCAGCTAAGTTGCGTGATCAAGGTAAGTCTGTTCTTGAAATTATGCAAGCCTTAGATCAAGCTAGCCAGCAATTGAAGATTTATGCGGTCTTTCGAACCTTGAAGTATTTAATTAAAGGGGGGCGGTTCAATAAGTATGTCGGAATGATTGGTAGCTTCTTGAATATTCATCCCTTGCTAACTGTTAAGGAGGGAGAAGTCTCCATGATTAGTCGTACGCGTGGACGTAACAAGTCCTTTAAGGCTTTGGTCCAACAGATTCAAAATGTGGCGGCCAATCATGAAAATTATTATTTAACAATATTTGGAGCTAACAACCCAAGGGAAGTGGCTCAATTGAAGACTGCTTTACAGAAAGAGATAGGCCAGGCGGAACTTTACCTGGAGACCGAATTGACACCAGTATTGGGGGTTCATTCGGGTCCTGAAGCGGTGGGAGTGGCGATACTTCCTTTAGATTAATGATGATGTTAAGAAGACGGTACCTTGAGGGTGCGGTCTTTTTTGCTGCGTTTTTGTTTAAAAACGCTTATAAGTCATGGATTTTTCGATGTAAGTGTGGTAGCTTGATCTTATAGGATCGAGTAATGGAGGTGGATTCAGATGGAAGAAGTGACTGAAGAATGGGTTTCGACCTTGTTAAAAGAACGGCCCAAAACAGCCTACAAGAATCAATTTGGCCATAATTTGTTGATTGCAGGTAATCAAGCAATGGCTGGGGCGGCACTGATTGCTAGCCGTGCTTGTGTCTATGTAGGATCGGGTTTAACCAGTTTGTTGACTCATCCAGCGAATGTGTCCATCATCCATCAAGCCCTTCCGGAAGCCATGATTGATAGTTGGAAAGCTGTTAACACCCATGAAGACTTATTACAAAAGACGCAACATTGGTTGATTGGTCCAGGCATGGGACAAGATACCGAGAGTCGGTCATTATTTATCCATTTGATGGAGCAGGCAAGAGCGGATCAGGTACTTATTTTGGATGCGGATGGTCTGAATCTCTGGTGCCAAAATCCACAGGTAACGACTAAAGCACAATTAATCTTAACGCCCCATTTCGGTGAATGGCAACGTTTGAAGCGAGCCTTTGACATTCAAGACCCAAGAACTTGGGCTAAGGAATTTGGGATTCATTTAGTACTTAAGGGGGCACCCACGGTCATGATCGACCGTCAAGGAAAGGCCTATCAAAATATTGCAGGGAATCCTGGAATGGCTATTGGAGGTATGGGGGATTGCTTAGCTGGGATGATGCTTGGTTTTTTGGGTCAAGTTTCAGATCCTTTTGAAGCGGTTGTGCTTTCTTGTTATCTTCATACCGCAGTGGCTAATAGTCTCTATCAAGACCAGTATATTGTTTTGCCTTCTCGCTTGATTGACCAAGTTCCCCATGCGATGAAACGTCTATTTTCTAAGAAGGAGGCTGCCTCGTGACCGATTGCCAAGAACTCGGACCCAGTCATTATTTGACTTTGACTGAACAAGAAGATGATAAGCTGTGGTTAGCTGAAATCGTTGATGAAGATCCGACTTTTCGACTGAAACGTCTATTTTTGCCGGCTTATGAGAAGGGCAAGTATTTGCTCTATGATGGCGTCTATCAGATTCATGGGGTCTGTGCTGGAATTACTCCCTTTAATAAGGAGTATTGTCTGATTCATCAAGGGAAGATGCAACGCTATCTAGCGATGTCGCAAGTACTTAGCTTACTACCGGCGATCAAGGATTTTGAGGGTCAACGTCTTCAACGGATTAAATATCAAATCCGTCAAATTTTGGCTGAAATCGGACAAACTGCGGACCACCCTTTGATTCAGGAAAACTTGGACTATCAAAGTCAAATGGTGGATGATATGGATACTTCTGAAGCCGCAAACGCTTGTTTGACACAACTCATTAAAGAAAAAGATCGAATGATTACTTACTATACCCAATTATTAGAAAGAGAAGGTAAAATATGATGAAAACACAAATACGTCCTGCTACTTATGATGATTTAGCAGCAATTATTGAAATTGAATCTTGTAATTTTCCAGAAGGCGTAGCAACAAAGCCTGAATCTTATGAGGATAAGTTAAAAAACCAACCAGATCATTACTTGGTGATGGAAAACCAAGGACAAGTGGTTGGCTTTATTGAAGGTTTTGCGAATGCTGGTAAGTGGGTTGAAGATTATATGTTTGAAGGGTCTGACCAGTTTGATCCAGAGGGCGAATGGGAGAAGCTGTTAACCTTAGCTATCTTGCCAGATTATCAAAGTAAGGGCTACGGTAAGCAATTGATGAAGGCCATGATTCAAGTTGTTAAGGATCGCCAACAACGGGGGCTATCATTGACTTGCCTAGAACATTTGGTGCCTTACTATGAACGCTTAGGTTTTAGTCTAGGCCAATTATCTGGGTCTAAATTAGGTGGTCTTGACTGGTACGATATGTATATTGAATTTGACTAATTAGGACTGTGATTTTGAGTCGTTGGCTGAACCCTAGAGACTCAAGAAGAGGATCATGGTAATTGGCGACAGTAAATCCTAGACCTGTGTTTTGGAATATCAATCCATAAAAAGAAGCTCTTCCACCGTAGTTAGTGGAAGAGCTTTATTTTATTGGGTTTATTTTACATAGACACTTAATAATTCATCAATGAAAGTGAATTTATTCTTAAGCACTTGAATATCTTCATCAGATAGGGCTTGGTCTGTCTCAAAGATTGAGATGGCTGGGCCATGAATTTTCACTCGTTCATGGGCCATGTAGGAAATATTAATGTCATGCTCAACTAAGAAGTTAGCGATGCTACCGATGGTTCCTTTTTGGTCCGTATGACGTACGATAATGGTAGGGCGTTCGCCAGAGAAGTGGATATTGTATTCATCTAATTTTTGGATTTCAATTTTTCCACCACCAATGGACGAACCAATGATGGTCACATGGCGGTTGGCACCGAATAAGTGAACCCGGGCGGTATTGGGATGATAATTACCCAGATTCCGCTCCAAGAAGTTTACTTTAAGATGACGTTCTTCAGCAATTTCACGTGCACGGGCAATTTCTTTATCACTGGTCTTAAAGCCTAGAACACCAGCAATCAAAGCCAAGTCGGTTCCATGACCACGATAGGTTTTGGCAAAGGAGTCCATCAAGGTGAAGACGACTTCTTCTGGTTCCTCGCCTAAAAGTTGACGAGCCACATTACCGATACGAACAGCACCGGCAGTATGGGAAGAAGAAGGACCGATCATCACTGGGCCGATAATTTCGAAACCAGATTGATACTTGGCGGTGACACCATCGTCAACCACTTTCTCACCGGTACCGGATAATTCGACTTCGACATCCTTAACTAACTCATCACTATTACCAAAGACTTGGTCTTTAATCCGTCGTCCGGTCGGTGTTCCAGCAACCCCTCCGATACCTGTTTCTCTTAAGGATTCGGGTAGTTCATTGCCAATGGAGTCCATAGCATCAATGACTTCGTCGGTTGGAATAATGGAGACCACACCGGCCATTGCCATATCTGCAGCCGCCATTGCTGTGAGTGCATGAAGACCATTCCGAGTGATGCATGGGATTTCAACCAGACCTGCTACCGGGTCACATACCAACCCTAGGGAGTTCTTTAAAGCAAGTCCAACGGCATGGCCGACTTGTTCAGGACGTCCGCCTTTTAGTTCAACTAAAGAACCAGCTGCCATGGCTGTCGCAGACCCGATTTCTGCCTGGCAACCGCCTTGAGCGCCCGAGATTGATGCCCGGTTGGCAATGACTAAGCCCAATGCAGAAGCGGTAAACATAACTTGAACAAGCTGGTCGACTTCGTAGTTACCGGTATCATACATATGGACGAGAACGGCAGGTAAGATGCCGGCAGAACCAGCAGTAGGGGTAGCTACAATACGCCCCATTGAGGCATTCACTTCATTCACTGCCATCGCATTGGCAACGACTCGAAGCGTGAAAGGATCGATCAGGGAATCTTTTTGTTGACTATATTGAAAGACCCGGTAACCATCGCCTCCAGCGATTCCAGTTTTTGACATGGTCAATTGTTCGGTTCCCTTACGAACGGCATCCACCATTACATGGAATTGGTCACGCATTTGGTCCATCATCTCTTCGCGGGTGATCCCTTGAAGTTCGATTTCATTATCAATCATCACCTCTGATATTGTTTTATTCTCTTCATTGGCGAGATCTATAAGCCCTTTGATACTTGTAAAAGACATTTTCCCACTTCCTTTCGTTTTTCCTCTTAAAATTATTGATTACACGGCTTTAACTTTAATGCTTTACCCACATAAAATCAAGAAAAGATCCTTAAAAAAATCGTTTCCCTTTTAAGTCAGCAAGTGGGTTTAATTTTCGACCGGCTTGCTTGATCGACCGACCAAGAATTTGGATAATTTGTAGGCTGCCGTCCTTGATAATTACGCCCAAGAGTTTGCTAGCTTCTAAGCTGGCAGACCGTTTTTCCTGCTGAGGATTAAGGGCGTTAAGGCTTGACAGGTGGTCGATCGTAATAATACCTACCCTCAAAGTCAAAAGAGCATTGATAGCACCTTGGAATAGGGAGTTGACCACCAGGTTGGTCATGGAGACGGAGCCAGGGATCATGGAGATCAGACTGCTACCAAAGAGCGAGGCAATGAGGGGTTCCAATTGAGCTTCAATCAAATCTAAATCTTCTAAACTTCGGGTCATTAAGACCGTCAAAAAGACATTCTTATAGATATGGATGATTTTTTTAAGGCTGGGTCGAGTGTCATAGGTCTTGATCAGTCGCCATACTAATTGAATAAGAACATATAGGACTGTGAACGCATCTAGAGTGCCATTTTGCGAGATAGCAGTGGTTAAAAAAACGGTTTGAGCTTGCTTTTTAATGTCTTCCATACTGGCATTCTTAAGGACTTGATTGGCTTGGTCGATCTTTTCAATCTGGTTATCGAGCGTCAAATCCTGCCAGCTAAAATTCATTTGTTGGAGTCGGGGGTTTTGTTGCAGTTTTTTGATGGAGGATTGAATAAAGGCCTCTCTTTCTTCCAAGCTAGCCTGGGGGTCTAAGATCAAAGCCTTAGGCAGGGCCATAATTTCTTTGACCATCCATAATATGAAAACAATAAAGACCAAGAGACAAGCAATTAAAACAAGCAATGCTAATAAGGGATGAATCAAGTATAGGTTACGATATAACAAGGAAAACTGATTAAAGACAAAGATCAGGGCCATCAGACTAATGAGGCCGGTTATAATTTTTAAGAGGGGTATTTTCAAAGTCTAGTTACTCCTTTTTATTGAATTTATGGTAATTTACCAAAAAATTTAAGAAATCGAAAGCGACTAAAGTCGGATTTTACTAATTTAGGAGAGGCTGTGACATAAGTCCACCAAAAAACCG
>NZ_KV802400.1:0-275 GCF_001810675.1 Facklamia sp. HMSC062C11
TCATGAGTCTCTTGACTCTTGATTTTTTTGCTGACTGTTTTTTATCCTGCTTGTCTGCAGTGTCTCGAATTTATTTCGATTGAATTGATCTGATTTCTCAATCAGAACCCTTACACATTTTGGTGTTTGTCTTTATTCAGTTTTCAATGAGCTTTCGTTGCCCTCTCAAGTGACAACTTCTATATATTACCACGTGATCGATTCTTTGTCAAACATTTTTTATAACTTTTTTAATGTTTTTTTCTTTCGATCGGATGTCCTTTACCGGACAAGTG
>NZ_KV802401.1:0-8972 GCF_001810675.1 Facklamia sp. HMSC062C11
AAGCAACAACAGTCTCAGCAAGCGCCGCAGCGATAAGTGAACTTTCGAAACACTCAAAAGAGTGTTCGAGAAAGATCACTTAACGTCCAGGCGCTGCAATTGTGAGCACGTTTTGAGAGAGTGCGACAAAAGTCGGTTTGAGCCGTTGAGCTAAGCAAAAACCCGAGCATTTTCGCAGAAAATGTTGAGGGTTTTAGCTTAGCTTCTAGGCTCTGACTTTTGGAGCACGTTTTAACAGAGTGCGACAACTCCCCTAATCTAACAGATTCCTCTCCCGTCAAAAAACAGCGCGATCACCACCGCGCTGTTTTTATCTTATAGTGGACTGCTACCCATTCTTCCACGAATAAAAATAGGCTTCTTTATTTGAAAGCTTGCACTTTCCAACGCAAAAGCGTTATGATAGGTTGTATCTGATTATTTAATAAGTGAGCTGGTTCTATTGGTAAATAAAATAAACTATCTATCCCTTCAAAGCTTGGATCATCCCCTCTTGATCGATGTGCGGAGTCCTTTTGAATTTGAACAGGGACATATTAGCGGCGCTATCAACCTGCCGGTCCTGGATAATGCGAGTCGGCAAGATGTCGGACGACTCTACCGCCACGTCAATCCCGAAGCTGCAAAGCTAAGAGGTATAGAATATATGGCGCAAAACTTGCCTAAATATTTCAAACGTTTCTTAGAGCTACAAAGCAACCATACCCCGGTCTTCTATTGTAAAAGTGGGGGTTTCCGTTCTTCCGCCATTGTTGGCTTATTAGATGGGATTGGCGAAAAGGTCTATCAACTTGAAGGTGGCTATAAAGCATACCGCCAACATTTGATGACCTACTTTGACCAAGTAAGCCCCCAAATTAACTTTGTGGCCTTAGATGGACTAACGGGCTGTGGCAAAAGCTTGATCCTTAAAGAAATTCAACGGCAAGGCGGACAGATCATTGATTTAGAATCCCTAGCAAACCACCGAGGTTCGCATTTTGGTCATGTGGGACTTGGCGAACAGCCCAGCCAACAAAGCTATGAATCCCGCCTAGCTCAAGCTTTAAGCCAGCTCCAACCAGGTTATGTCTTTATCGAAGGAGAATCGGCTAGCATTGGTAAAGTCCACTCTCCTCAAAGCTTTTACAATGCCTATAAGGATTCCCCCCATCAAGTGCTCATTGAGGCCAGCCTAGAAGACCGAATTCAGATCTTAATGGCTGACTATCTTCCAAAGGGTGACCAACATAATCTACAAGAAATCATGGATGCTCTGCAAAGCATGAATAAGATGAATCCTCAGCGCAAAGCTAAGCATCTGCAAGCCCTGAAACAAGGAGACTATGCCAGCGTCATTCAAGACCTAATGCTTAATTATTACGACCAACATTACACGCTCATCAACCGTCACTTCGAACACCGCCTCATCCATCACCACCCAGAACAAGCCGCTCAACAACTCTTAGCATGGTATCCCTAAACAAAAAAAGCTGTGATCAAGTTTCTGATCACAGCTTTTTGATGATTAAGCTCGAATTTATGCTTCTTCTGCTTGAGGGATTTGTAAAATAAAATCAATCAATCCTTCATTCGTCATTCGTGTAATATAGTCTGACACTTGAGTTCCTTCTAAGGCTTCCAACATGGCATCTTTACGAAGAGGCACGTCTTTGAGCTTGGCTTCCAATTCTTGAATGGGTTTTACAGCAAAGAAGTCACCACTAATTTGAATATCTTCAATGATGGCTTTTTTAATGCTCAAGCCGATATGCAAGGTCCCAACACCTTCGAAACGATCAGACACCTTAAACTGAAACTCTCTAAATCGGCCATAATTCCAATCCCAATTATTATATCTTTCATTAGCAATCTGATCGATAGCTGCCCATTCTTCTTCACTCAAGACATAGCGCTTGGCATCCTTCAAGTCATCCACTTGACATAATTCTTTTAAGGTTAATTCCGTATATTCTTCAACCGTAATATCCTTATATTCATCTGCCAAAGCTTGACGCAAGGCGCCAACACGAGCACGCACAGATTGAACCGCATGGGAGGCCATTTTTTTCTGATTAGGTTTTAAGACAATATCCATCACTTCATAGTTAGGATCTAACAACATGGAGAAGCCCGCATAGACGCGACCGTGAACTACCGTCATCGCTGCACCGGATATTTTTTGTCCGTTCAAGGTTAAGTCGTTTCGCCCTTTTTGTTGCAGTCCTTCCACCCCTAATTTTTTGAGAGCCTTAACAATCGGTGCATAAAGCTTATCGTAATTACCGTAGATATCATTGCCGTTATCCGTATTGAATAAGAAGCAATAACTCATATTCCGATCATCCAGGTAGATAGCCCCACCGCCGGTCTCCCGACGAACTAGCCCAATGCCATGTTCATCCATATAAGGTTGGTTGACTTCTTCAAAGGCATTTTGATAGAGGCCAATTTGAATCGACGGACGGCACATATATGGCATAACAATATCATCATCTAAAAAAATATGGTCACGGGCGTAGGCTTGAAGTGCCATTAATGTTCCTTGGTCATAGACCCATTCGCCGCCACGTTTTGGTTCAATTATAATCATTTATTCTTCCTACTTTCCTCTTATATCAATAATGACTGTCCTTAACGAGCAAGGATCGATAGATCGCTAGATCTTCCGATGAATAGACGTTAAAGACAACCTTAAGGGGTGACTGGTGTATTGCGAGATACTCCTTGACTGTCGCGATCGCCAGAGTTGCCGCCATTTTCGGTGGAAAATGAAATACACCGGTTGAAATACACGAAAAAGCCAGGGTGTTTAAGTGAAAGGAATCTGCTAGTTCCAAACAAGCCCGATAACAACTGATCAAGGCTTGCTTTTTCCTTTCACTAACTGTTTGCCCATAGATATAAGGGCCGACCGTATGCATCACAAACTGACTGGGCAAGTTATAAGCTGGGGTAATCTTGGCAGAGCCAACCGGTTCAAGATGACCCTGGTCTTGAATCAATCGATGACAGGCCAGCCTTAGCTGAATTCCCGCCCAAGTATGAATACTATTATCTAGGCAAAGATGGTTGGCCTGGGTACATCCCAAGAGTCGCTGATTAGCGGCATTAACAATCGCATCCACTGCTAATCGCGTCATATCCCCTTGCCATAGATAGAGTTGAGAATCGACTTGTTGAGTGTCAGCTAGAGGCACTTGTCCTCTTCGCTCCTGCAAACTTGTTAAGACATGGTCTTGTTTCAGTAAAAAGGCATCTGACGCAGGCCATGGTGGTCGGACATTGCAATAACCACGAAAGAGATTAAACCAGTCTTCCAAGCTATGTCTAGGATAGTTGGCAAAAAAAGCAGCTTGATCCGGCTTCTCTTGCTCTAAGGCAGCCACTAATTCCTTCAAGTCAGTGATGAGTGGGTCCAAGCAACCATCCCTTTCTCCCTTATATTATTAAACGAATGATTATGCGTCCTCTAAGGCTTCGTAGGCAGCCTCATCGACTTGGGTTAATTTAACAATCCAATTTTCTTCTGGTTTAACAGAGTTTAATAGTTCAGGCTGGCTAACCACTGCTTCATGGCGTTCAGCAATCTTTCCAGCTAGTGGACTTGGTAATTCAAGAACCGTTTTTGACGCTTCCAAATTAGCCAAAAGCCCATCTTTTTCGACTTGGTCTTCTTCAGAAAATTCAACAAACCCTACCGTTCCAATATCTTCTTGAAGTTCTGGAGTCATTCGAATAACATACTCTTGTCCTTCTTTTTCGATAAATAATTGATTAGCACGTTTTGCCATTGCCATTCCTTCTTTCTATGATGTATTGTCTGTTGGACTCTATCATCATAACAAATACCCCCGGATAAATCGAGCCCTTTGCCTACATTTTATCCGAGGGATTACTTACTAATTAATGATAAATTGACCAATCAAAAAACACGGTTATCGAGCATTCAAGTTGTCCATGAAGCGTTGGAATCCTGCCTGTCCGGCTTGATCCATCTTAAAGACGCCAGCATCTTCTAAGACCCGTTGGAATTTTTGTCCGATGGCATCCTGGATTAAATCATCAAGCTGGCTTTGGTCTTCATGAAGCACACTTTCTTTCAGTGATTGTGCCCAAGCTTGATGGATACTTGGAACCTGCTCCAGTGGGATTTCTGCCTTTAGATAAGCCTTAACGGCTTCTACTTCCTTAAGTAATCTTGGTGGGAGAATGGCTAACCCCATCACCTCGATCAAGCCAATGTTTTCTTTTTTAATATGTTGAACATCTTGGTGAGGATGGAAAATGCCATCTGGATAGTGATCATTCGTGCGATTATTACGTAGTACTAAATCCAATTCAAAGGCCTCTTCGCGCCTTCTAGCAATCGGCGTAATGGTATTATGCCGCTCACCATTAGTATAAGCCCGGATCTCTAAGGACTCATCACTATATTCTAGCCAGTGGTTGAAGATCATTTCGGCCGCATCCAGTACCAGCTTCGGATCCGTATGACGTAAGCGAATCACCGACATAGGCCAGTAGAGATGTTCTACCATCAAGTCTGGGAAGTCAGCTAATTGATATGTCTCGAAGACCTTGGCCCTAGCCATGGCGAAATGATGCCGTCCCCCTTGATAATGATCATGAGAGAGAATCGAACCACCTGTAATCGGTAAATCGGCGTTAGACCCCACAAAATAATGAGGGAAACGGTCAACGATCGCTAATAAATTGGCAAAAGTCCGCCGGTTGATCGCCATCGGCTGATGCGCTTGATGGACGAAGATACAATGTTGATCAAAATAAGCATAAGGTGAATACTGCAAGCCATAGCCTTCCCCATTCACCTCCAAACGAATAAGTCGGTGATTAGTCCGAGCTGCATGGTTCAAGTCTCCCTTGAAGCCTTCATTTTCAAAGCAAAGAGCACACACGGGGTAAGAACTAGACTCCATCTGACGAGCTAAGGCGATTTCTTGAGTGGTTTTTTCCGGCTTAGAAAGGTTAATGGTAATATCTAAACAGCCATAATCGCATTCATATTGAAAAATAATATTTTTGGCAATCTGCCTTGTCTTGATATAATCATTAGTGCGTGACAATTGATAAAAATACTCGGTTGCTGCCTGAGCTGATTCTTGATACTTTTCCCAGAAAGTTTGGTTTAATTGTGATGGAAGCGGCGTAATTAAGTCCATAATCTGAGCTTCAAAAATCTCCCGAGCAGAAGTTGAAGCTTGAATTATCCCCCGTTGCTTAGCATAATTGACCATCTGATCCATATTCTCTAAAAGGGATAGGTCATTTTGGCCCAAATCTTGAAAAGATTTGAGGTCCAACATAGCAATTAAGCGATTCTGCAAGTAGACTCGGTCTAATTCTTGAGCAAAACCTAACTGAATCGCTTGGTTTACAAAAGAAGCAATCGTAACGTGAATTTTTTGCAAGATCTAATCCTCCTCGTTGATAGCCGTTAACTCACAGATCCCTGGCGCACTCTGTGCCAGATAAAAGCTAGCCGGATAGCCTACTTTGGCTTGATAAATGGCTTGAATTTGATCTTTCACTGAGTCTAAGCGGTCTTTCTTAACCAAGGCAATGGCACAACCACCCATCCCTGCCCCAGTCATTCGAGCACCTAAGACTCCTTCTTGTTCCCACGCTGCCTCAACTAAGGTATCTAATTCCAAACCAGTCACATCATAATCTTCTCGCAAAGATTGGTGCGATTGATTCATCAACTGGCCAAAGGCTTCCCAATCACTGGCTAATAAGGCCTCCTTAGCCTGTTGAGTCCGTTCATCTTCATAGACCACATGCTTGGCTCTTTGCCGAATAGTGGGATCTTCAATCAAATGACTCAATGCTTCAAATTGATCCGGTCTTAATTGACATAAATAAGTGATATCACATTCCTTTTGTAGATCAGCTAGAGCCTGATCACATTCAGCCCGTCTTTGATTGTATTTTGAATCTGTCAATTTACGCTGCTTGTTAGTATTCATAATCAACAAGACCACTTCCCCAAGTTGGAGCGGTAGGAATTCATAGGACATGTCAGATACTTTCAAATAGACTGCCGAATCTGCCCGGCTCATCCCAATCGCAAACTGATCCATAATCCCCGTATTCAATCCTAAATAATTATTTTCCACTTTTTGACCTAATAAAGCCAAATCTAAGTGACTAAGTCCTAAATCAAATAGCTGGTTCACAATCATACCGATTAATAATTCTAAGGAAGCAGAAGAAGACAAGCCAGCCCCATTCGGAATATTGCCATAAATCAATAAATTAAAGCCCGATACAGTCTTGCCCGCCTTTTCCTCGCAATATTGTATCATTCCCTTAATATAGCTAAGCCAACTATCAGAAGCTTGATAGGATAGGTCTGCTAAGTCAAAGGACACACAGCCATCTGACTCGAAGTTCAAGGACACACAAGAAACTTTTTGATCAGATCGCAGGGATACTAAACCATAGGTCCCATTTGAAATTGCGCAAGGTAGGACGTGCCCCCCGTTATAATCGATATGCTCACCGATCAAATTAACTCGACCGGGTGCAAAGAAAGCCCGCTGACTTTGAGTGTCAAAATATTTCAAAAATGCTGCTTGTAATGCTTTTATATCCATAACAATCCCTCTTAACTTTGTTGAATTTGATAGACCGTCTTACGGTAGAAAGGTTGGTCTTTTGCTAGAAAAATATCCTGCAGCCGATTCAATTGACCCGCATCAGGTAATTGTTGTGCCTCTAAGGTAAAGGCAGCATGAGGAGTGACCCGCTGACCGTCCAAGTACTGGTCACCGGCTACTTGGTTCAAGCTATAGACCACTAGACAATCACAGTCTGTCCAAGCCTCAAGCTGATAACCAGCCCTATCATCAGTCACAGTCACACAAGCCTGATCGCCTGAATCCTTCAATAGAAATGCATGATCAAGCCCTTGAATCCGTTTAATTTGAGGATCCTCACTCGCAAAAATCTCACTAAAGAGTTTGGCTTGATTCAAGTCAAAAACCGTCCCTTGCACTGTGGCTAAAGACCCCTGTGGAAGATTGGCTTCATCCGTAGGAACATAATGACTGGCAAAAAGCTGGATTTCAGCGGCATCGATAGGAAGCTCATAGTCGCCCATTAGATTGAAATAAACATGGTTGGTTGGATTAAAAATCGTCGCTTGGTCACTTTTAGCCAAGTATTCAACCGTCCAGCGATTGTCACTATCGAAGCTATGACGAACAGTGACTTCTAGTTTTCCCGGATAGCCTTGGTTTCCAGCGGCATCTTCTAGGAAAAAGTCAATCTGAACACGATCCTTGGTCGCTTCAACCTGATAATCCCAAGTTGCTAGATCAAAGCTGTGTCCTCCACCATGAAGATGGTTGGGTCCTTCATTGGCAGTCAATCGGAGTTGGTCGCCTTGACAAATCAGACTAGCCTGGCTTATTCGACCCGCAACCCGGCCCACGGTCGCCCCCGCATATAAGTCCTGCCAATGAAAAACCTCATCCGCATCTTTATGCGATAGAATAAAGGCATGGCCGGACAGGGTTTGCCAGCGATTAATCCGTGCCCCTAAATTTGTAAAAGAAATCCGTTGATCTTGATTTTCGATGAAAATTTCATCATAGTTTGACTGTGTTTGACCTCCAAAGGATTCAATCCAATAACGCATCCTATGTCCCTCCTTAAGACCACTTCATGCTTGATTTTACCATACTTGCAGGTCTCGGACTAGATGCATTCACTTAAGAACAGGCAACAAAAAAAGCCGTAACGATCTGTTACAGCTTGATTGCCATCTTTCCTATTCATCAAAAAATGGCTTGTTCTTATTACTTGGATTATAAAAGGTAAATCCTTGGCCAATCACTTCTTGTACTTCCGTAATCGTCATAAAGGCCTTGGGATCCACTGACTTAAGCAAATTTTGGATTTTAACCACTTGCGGTCTTGAAACAACCATATATAGAACCTTCTTGTCAGTGTGAGTATAATAACCAAAAGCTCTAAAGACGGTAATTCCCCGATGGATCAAGCTTGATACAGCTTCAGAAACTTCTTGAGGTCGGTCTGTAATAATCATGACTGCTCGGCGTCGTGACAAGCCTTCTGTCACCATATCCAAGGCCTGAGAAGTCAAGTACTTCATAAAGATCGTGACGATCGTATTCTCATAACCGATCACAAAGGATGAAGATAAGACAATTCCCATATTCAACAAAAAGGTTCCTGTGGCAAAGTTCAAACCGGTATACTTTCTTAGGATCATGGCGATAATGTCCGTACCGGCTGAAGAACCGTGGCCCTTAATAATAAATCCAAGGCCGATCCCCATAATAACCCCTCCAGCGATGGCCGAAATCAGAATATTCTCTGACTGAAACGGAGGTAAGAAAACGTGGTTCAGTGCCCAAGACGTGGCAAACATGGTGTAAATGGTAAAGATCAGGGTTCGTTTTTCAATAAAGCGAAAACCAATTAAAATAATAATTGTATTCAGAACAAGGTTGGTCGTCCCGGTAGGGATGTGCTTTAAATAATAGAGAACAATCGCAATCCCAGCGACGCCTCCGTTCCCAAAATGATTAGGAATAACAAAAGAGTTAACCCCAGCGGCATAGATAATCGATCCCAGAGTCATCATGAAAATGGAATACCCAATTGCCCAAGGGCTCATCGGTATTTGAAACTTCGGCTTTGTGCTAGTCATATCACTGCTCCTAAATAATTGTTAAGCCTCCGCTAACTTGCTAAGTGCTCAAGGCTTCAATGCTATTATACCCTTTAAAAAATTTTTTTGAATAGCTCTTCTTTAAGATTTGATGAGAGTAGTTGAATTGTGAAAAATTTATTTCAAAAACTGAACACTTCCTTCTGCATTGCGGATCGTCTAGAGCCTCCTTTAGATGAGGAAATAAGGGTCTCCTCACTGGCTACCAAAACAAATCCAATAGCGTGTGAATTCCCAATTCGAAAATTTATTTCAAAAACTGAACCCT
>NZ_KV802401.1:9072-22353 GCF_001810675.1 Facklamia sp. HMSC062C11
CAGAGGAAGGGTTCTTTTTTCCATAAATTTTCGGATTCGAATTAAGATTAAGCTAAACATTTTGAGAGCATAAGCATAATTCATTAAAAATAAGCGGTTTTTATAATCCAGAAAATACTTTATTAAAATGAGGATCATTGATGGT
Source organism: Facklamia sp. HMSC062C11 (assembly GCF_001810675.1). Lineage (NCBI taxonomy): Bacteria > Bacillati > Bacillota > Bacilli > Lactobacillales > Aerococcaceae > Facklamia > Facklamia sp. HMSC062C11. The sequence continues at coordinate 9,218 of NZ_KV802401.1, forward strand.
TAGATGTATTCAACAACTATTTTTTAAAATTAAAATTATATCAATAATTCTATCTGTTACGATCCGAACTTAGCGTTGAACATTATAGACTTATATTTCTAATAAAATAAATTTTCATCCTGTCTATTGTATAAATTACTTTTCTTATATAAATATTTAAAAAAATAATCTAAGATTTGTTTTTTTGCTGACAGGTTAAACATTATATTCGATCGTTAATCTATAGCCTTGAAACAGGCGATAAAAATAAACCAATCCCACAGCCGTGGTCAAAGGACAGTTGGCACACATCAAAGTCTTGGCGCTTTAGCGCTTAGGCTTTGAGTAGCCAGCTGAGCCAAGGAGACTTCCTTAGAAGGCTCCTGGCGGTCCACCACAGTTGTGGGATTGGATTTAATTTTTATAAGCCAGTAAAAGACCATCGCTCACTCGGAAAAATGCTCTTTTTCTGCTATTCAACGGTTACAGACTTGGCTAGATTACGTGGTTTGTCCACATCTAACCCCCGATCTAAGCAAGCATAGTAAGCAATCAATTGGCTAATCACAACGGACACAAAAGGTGCAAAAAGCGGATGAACAGGATCAAAGACAAAGCGGTCCTCTGCCTTTTGCAAGTTAGCCATCGAAATCACCATGGTATTCGCACCCCGAGCCTTCACTTCTTCTAAATTAGAGCGGGTATTGGCTGCTGTTACCTCATCCGTCACAATCGCAATCACCGGCGTTCCTTCTTCAATTAAAGCAATCGTACCATGTTTTAATTCACCCGATGCAAAAGCTTCAGTTTGAATATAAGAGATCTCCTTCAACTTTAAGGCAGCCTCCATGGCCACATAGTAATCTAAATGACGTCCGATATAGAAGGTCGACCGAGCATGTCTAAGATTATTTTCAACCCAATCCTTGATCGATTCCTTCTCACTCAATACCGATTCAATCCGGCTAGCAACCAAGCTTAATTCATGGCTCAAATCAAAATCAACCGATCCTGCTAAGACATAGGCTAGAATCATCAATACCGTTAATTGTGCGGTATAAGCCTTGGTTGAAGCCACCGCAATCTCCGGACCAGCATTCAATAATAAGGTAAAGTCACTTTCACGAGATAAGGTCGAGGCAGGAACATTGGTCAGGGTAAGACTGGGATGGTTCAAGGCTTTAACCCGTACCAAGGCCTGACGGCTATCTGCCGTTTCACCCGATTGTGAAATAAAAATAAAGAATGGTCGGTCACTTAATAGCGGCATATGGTAGGCAAATTCAGAAGCTAAATGAACTTCTACTGGAATCTGAGCTAGTTCTTCAATAAATTGCTTGCCCATCCACCCTGCATGATAGGATGTCCCACAAGCCACAATATAAAGACGGTCCGCCTGGTGGATCGCTTGAAGCAAATCAGAGTCCACGGCAAAGTCCCCATTATCTGCTTGATAGGCTTGGATATTCCGGCGAATAACCGCTGCTTGCTCACTGATCTCCTTAGCCATATAGCAAGGATAGGATCCTAATTCTAAGTCATCCACCCGCAACTGAGCTTGGTAAGGTTCGCGGTCGATCGTATTGCCAGCTAGATCTTCGATCATAACATGGTCTTTAGTTAAGACGATCACTTCTTGGTCGTGAATCTCCAGATATTTCGTGGTTAAATCAATACTTGCCATCGCATCCGATGCCAACAAGTTAAAGCCATCACCTAAGCCTACTAAGAGCGGCGACTTGTTCTTGGCAGCAAAAAGATGATTCGGCTGTTCTTGATCGATTAAGGCAAAGGCATAAGATCCTTCAATCAAATTCAAAGCCTTCACCAAAGCATCTTTAGTAGCTAACCCCTCAGAAGCAACTTTTTCAATTAGATTAACCGCCACTTCCGTATCCGTTTGTGATTGGAAGTGATAATCTTTCAGATAAGTCTCTTTCAATTCTAAATAATTTTCGATGACGCCATTATGCACAAGGGTAAACCGTCCGCTAGCAGATTGGTGAGGGTGGGCATTTTGACTAGAAGCGGGTCCATGGGTCGCCCAACGTGTGTGCCCGATTCCAACTTGTCCAGTCAAATCACTCGGAATTAATGCCTTCAAATGAGCAATCCGACCTTTTTCTTTATAAAGATGCCCTTGCCCCATCGAATCCATCACAAAGATTCCAGCAGAGTCATAGCCACGATATTCTAATTTTTCTAATCCATTTAATAAGGCATCCACTAAGGCACCTTGTCCAATATATCCAACAATTCCACACATAAATATTCACTCTTTTCTCTGTCCTATTTATGCTTTCATATGCTTGAAATAAGTTTTGTCCAGAGCCTGACGGCTTTGATTTGTCTTATTTCTTTAGACCGCATAGCCTTGAGCCACCCGCCGAAAACTTCGATTAGCTCATTCCTCGTCACCTAATCTAGATTAGGTCTGGCGCTTGATCCTAAATTAACCTCCATTACTATTTTTTGAAAGCTTATTTAATTTACATGAATCAAAGCTGTTTGTCAAAAATTACCCCTTAAAATACCCTTGGATCACTGTCGCAGAATAGGCTGGTAGCTGAATCTGATCAAGGTTCTGCCAAGGAGCTTCTGAAGAATAAGCCAAACTCATTCCTTGAAGCAAGACTCGGTATGAACCGGGTATCAAGCGATAGTCCTTATCTTGACTAGTCCCATTAAAGAAGAGCATGATTGCCGTCCCCTCCGCTTGATACTCAATTCCCACCAGACCATCTTGTGCTAATAAAAGCTGAGCGGTTCGCTCAATCTGATCAAAACTCGCCTGTCCTAGCAGCGGAAAAGCCTTACGAAGTCGAATCAAATCCTTCACATATTGGATAAGGTCTTGATGGCGGTCAACTAGCTGCCAGTCCACTTGATTAATCGCATCAGGCAGATTATAAGAATCCCGGTGTCCCGCTTTACTGCGCATAAATTCTTGGCCCGCATGGATAAAAGGAATCCCCTGACCCAGTATACCTAGGGCTAAGGCTAAGGCTTGCTGGTGCTTGATTTGATCGATACCGGCACTAGGATCCGCCTCTTTCAGTCGGTCGGCCAACGTATAGGAATCATGCACTTCACTATATTGAATTAACTGCAGGGGACTGGCTAAGGAGATACCTTCTAGCTGACCCAATAGTTTTTGACCCATCGCTTTAGAAAGTTCGGCGCCACCATTAATAAAGCCTTTATGCTTCAAGTCCTCATCTTGTCCCCGAACAAGCTTACGAAACTGATCATTGAAAAAGGCATAGCCTGGTAACTGGTCTGCATTCTCCAAGATAGCCGCATAGGCTGGCGGAAGGACTTGACTCATCTTCCACCCTTCCCCTAACAGAAAAATATCCGGCTTCAACTTCGTCAATTCCTGACGAATCAAATGCATGGTCGCTAGATCATGGAGCCCCATCAAGTCAAAACGAAAGCCATCGATATGATACTCTTCCACCCAAAAACTCAGGGAATCGATCATATACTGGCGCATCTTTTCCCGTTCAGAAGCTGTCTCATTCCCCACCCAACTTCCATTAGCTAATTGTCCCGAAAGGTCATAACGAAAGAAATAGCCCGGCGCTGTCAAATGAAAGGGATGGTCTTCCCAGCGATAGACGTGATTATAGACCACATCCATAATGACCCGCAGTCCTTTTTGGTGCAGAGCTTGAATCAGGGCTTTTAATTCGCGGATTCGGCAAATCGGATCAAATGGATCACTAGCAAGGCTCCCCTCAGGTAGATTATAATTTTGCGGATCATAGCCCCAATTATACGATTTTCTCGGTCGCTGGCTTTCATCGATCGTCTGAAAATCAAAAACCGGCATCAATTGCACATGGCTAATCCCCAATTCTGCTAAATAATCTAGACCCGTGGCCATCCCCTGAGGACTACGACTGCCTGATTGGGCCAAGCCCAAATAATATCCCCCATTCTTCACCCCCGAAGCAGGATCCTTGGTAAAATCACGCACAGAAAGCTCATAGATGAGGATCTCATGACTGGCAAGAGCTGGCAAAGGCTCCTCTTCCTCCCAATGATCAGGGTTAGTCCGAGAAAAATCAACCACAACAGCCCGCTGACCATTCACTGTCGCAGCTTTGGCATAAGGATCCATAGTCGAAATCCATTCACTCCCATTGTACAAGGTATATCGATAGATAAGACCGTGACAATCCCCCTTTAAGGTCAGACTAAAGATGCCAGAATCTCGGTCTTTGGTCATTGGAATTCGGTCGGTTATTTGGTCTGAATCCTTGGCGTAGACGATTAATTGACCCGCTTTCGCTTTGGGTGCCCAAAGAGAAAAACGAGTCTGATCGACTTGGTAATCGACGCCTAAATCTAAGTGATCTCGATGTGCCATCTACTAACATCCTTTCTATCGATGAATAAACCGTTTTCCTAATTAGTGATAAAAAAAGCAATCGTTAGAAATAACTCTAACCATTGCTTTCAACAAATTGTGAAGGTAAGTGAATTCTACTATTTATGCGTTATATTAAATCGGCGACGTTGGGTTAATTGGCAATATCGCTCATACCAGATATCTATGAAGGCTGGATTAAAAGGACCTTTCTCCTCTTCGATCCAACGAACCAGTTCTTGAATATTATACTTCAAGATCCGATCAATCTCTGGTGGATATTGGTAAAACTTACTATGTTGTTCATATTCATCAAGATCCAATAAACGCTTCTCCTTATCCGGAAACATCTTTATATCTAAATCATAATCAATATATTTTAAAGCTTCCTTATCCAAAACATAAGGTGAAGCTAGATTACAATAGTAAGTGACACCCCGTTTGCGTATCATGGCAACGATGTTAAACCAAAACTTCTGATGGTAATAGACCAAGGCCGCTTCCCGCGTCACCCACCGTCTACCATCGGATTCAATCACTAAGGTATGATCATTGCATCCAATCAGCGACTGTTCACTGGTCTTCAAGACCATCGTATCCCGCCAAGTGCGGTGTAATGAACCATCGTGCTTATAACTTTTAACAGTAATGAATTCACCTTCTTTTGGTTGCTTCATCACTGAACCTACTTTCTATTATGTCTCTTTGACATATAAACAATTCGCTTCACATTATATCATAGATTTTGATTCATGGGCAGAATAATCCGGTAAAGTTTCAGATTTTGTTATAATGAATCTATCGAATATTTATAGAAAGAGGAATTAATCATGACAGTAGCCAATCCATATCCCGATCATTTAGAATTTGGAATTTTTTCCTTAGGGGATCATATCCCCAATCCCCATACCGGTGAGCGCATTAGCCAACGTCAACGGATCGATGAACTCATTCGCTTTGGGATTGAAGCAGAGCAAGCTGGGATTGATTGCTTTGCGATTGGTGAAAGTCACCAAGCCTACTTCACCAGCCAAGCTCATACCGTTATCCTCGCTGCCCTCGCCCAAGCTACACAGTCCATCCGCCTATCCTCTTCTTCCACCATCATTTCAACTTCAGATCCGGTTCGTGTTTTTGAGGACTTTGCGACCCTGGATTTAATCTCTCAAGGAAGAATGGAAATTATCGCTGGTAGAGCTTCTCGTACAGGGCTTTTTAACCTATTAGGCTATGACATCCGAGATTATGATGGCTTATTTGAGGAGCGCTTTGACTTATTAAGACAGATCAATCAGAATACGCTGATTAGCTGGCAAGGCAAATATCAACAGCCTTTAGACAATGCCAGCGTTCTACCCAGACCCTATCAAAATCGACAGATCCCCATCTGGCGAGCGGTTGGCGGCCACGAGACTTCCGCCATCCAAGCTGGCAAACAAGGAGCAGCCATGGTCCTATCCCACCTCACCGGATCAACAGATTTCCATTATCAAAATATCAAAGTCTACCGGCAAGCACTTGAAGACAATAGCTACGATCCAAAAGCGATTCCGCTTGCCACTTCAGGTATGTTCTATGTAGCAGAAAGCTCCCAACAAGCCCGGCAAGAAGCTTATCCCTATATCTCTAAGGGCTTTACTTTCTCCAATGGTCAAGCCTTCCCTAAACGTGCCTTTGCCCAGTCCAGTCAGATCGATAACATTCTGAACATTGGTAGCCCACAGGAAGTCATTGAAAAAATTCTCTTCCAATATGAGCATTTTGGTATGACCCGCTACTGGGCTCAAATCGACTTTGGAGGTCAACCTTTCGACAAGTTAATGAAGAATCTGGAATTGATCCAGTCTGATATCTTACCTGCCATCCGCCACTATACCAAAAATAAATCCTCAAGCGGTCAAGCTCCCCAAGATATTGAGCAATTCAAAGAAACGATCGCCAACAAAACGAAGGAGGATGAATAAATGAAGACCCTACTACTCGCTAGTAGTTTAATTGGCTCTAAAAGCCGAACCGCCCTCAATTACGCTAAAGAACGTTTATTAGCTAACTATCCAGAAAGCGATTATCAACTATTGGACTTAGCTGAGATGGAGGTAGCTTTCGCCAAAGGCTATCATTACCTTGATTTAACGGGTGATACCCGAACATTAGTCCAAGCCATCATGGATTGCGATGTTTTGATCTTAGCTAGTCCAATTTTTCAAGCGTCAATTCCGGCTAGCTTGAAGAATGTCTTCGACTTATTACCCCAAAATTCCCTTCAAGGCAAAGTAGTAGGAGCCATCATCACTGCTGGATCCCACAAGCATTTTTTAATTCCGCAATACCAACTAAACCCAATTCTCAATTATATGAAGGCTAGTCAACCTTCTTCCTATGTTTTCGCCCATGATCTGGACTTTGAAGCTGGCCAACTCATCAATAGTGATGTGAAGGACCGCATCGACCGACTCATCACCGAATGCCACACTCTAGCTGTCGCACTCGAACAAGCACAAGAGCAAGAAGATCAACGCTATGACTTTTAACCCATCCACTGGCTTATAAAATAATATTCGCCCACAAGCCTTGTTATGATGCTTATTGAATTCAACTTAGAAAATTTATGGAAAAAAGAACCCTTCCTCTTCCTGTGGCATCAGGGAAAGGGCGCACATCAAAAGCTTGGCGCTTTAGCGCTTAGCCTTTGAGTAGTCCCTTGAGCCGGCGAGACTCTAAAAGAGGCTCTAGGCGGTCCGCCACAGCAGGAGGAAGGGTTCAATTTTTGGAATAAATTTTCAAACTAGTTAGTATTGATTTATTAATTTTTATTATAAGAAATCAAAGAGAGCCATTATACTTCAGCTAATTCCAAGGCGTGACTTTGGTGCAATTGATAATAAAATCCCCGAGCTTGCATGAGCGATTCATGCGTACCTTGTTCAATAATTCGCCCTGCCTTCAATACTAATATTAAGTCTGCTGACTCAATCGTGGCTAAACGATGGGCAATCACAAAAGAAGTCCGCCTCTTCATTAACCGATTGAAAGCTTTTTGTACTAAAACCTCCGTCCGCCGGTCAACCGAAGAGGTCGCCTCATCAAGAATCAATAACTGAGGATCCCGCAAAAAGATCCGGGCAATCGCCAACAATTGGCGCTGCCCTTGAGAGAGGTTAACGCCTCCTTCCACCAACAACGTATCATAGCATTGCGGCAAACTCCGTATAAAGCCATCCGCATGAGCTAATCTGGCTGCTGCTTCAACTTCCGAACGCGTCGCTTTAGGATGACCATAGGCGATATTATCATGCACGGTCGCTTCCTTAATCCAGGTATCCTGCAAAACCATAGCAAACTGCTGTCTAAGATCCTTTTTGGAATACTGATTAATATTTATCCCATCCAATAAGATTTGTCCTTGATCTAAGTCATAAAAACGCATCAACAAATTGATCAGAGTCGATTTTCCTGCACCAGTCGGTCCAACAATCGCAATCTGCTGACCGGATTGAACCTCAAAGGACAAGTCTTGAATCAAAGGATGCTTGGCAGAATAGGAGAAAGATACCCCATCGAAAGCAACCGCTCCGCGAAGTTTTGAAGAAAGCAAGGGACGACTCCCCCCTTCTTCTTCAGGGACTTGGTCGATCATCTCAAAAAGCCGCCTAGCACAGGCTAAAGAAGACTGTAATTCGGCTAAAACTGCCGAAATATCATTAAATGGCTTAGAATATTGACTCGCATAATTGAGGAAGGTCACAAGCTGCCCAACAGATAAGGCCCCTTTTTGAATACGAGCAATCCCTACTAGCGTGACCAAGGCATAAATCAAAGCATTAATAAAGCGGGTTGCAGGATTCAGAGTTGATGAATAGAACAAGGCCCGCTGGCTATCTGCCATATAAGTCTGATGTAAGGCTTGGTACCGGTCTTCAAAACGATCCGCTTGGTTAAAAAGTCTCACTTCTTCCATTTGTTGCAAAGACTCATTCACAAAATCTGCCTCTTTGGCTCGAGACTGTGTTTGTAATCGAAATGCCTCATAAGAATAAGAGGCCACAAAATGAGCATATAACAAAGAAATGGGGGTTAAAACAATCACCAGCCCCATCATCACTCGGTCTAGTCCAGCCATCGATATCAGCGTAAAGAAGATCATCAAGCAACCATAAATAAACTGATTAAAAACCATTATTAAACCTTGCCCCAACTGATCAGCATCCGTCGTCACCCGTGCAATCAAATCGCCCGTAGAAAGTTGATCTAAATAGGCTAAGGGCAAGTGATGAACCCGTTCTAAGGCTTGGTTACGAATTAATTCTACGGTTTTATAGACTAACTGATTGAATAGGACTGGATTCAACCACTGCAAACATCCATTCACAGCGATAATCCCCAACATCCAGCTTAAAATTCGCCATAGACTTGCAAAATTAACCTGACTAGGACCTAACATTTGGTCAATCGCCTGACCGATTAAGACTGGAACATAGAGTGTCAGCAATACCTGTAAGCTTGTAGCTACTAAACTTGCAAAAAGTAAGAGGCGATTCTTAAGCAAATAGCCACTCAATCGTTTAATTTGGCTTGATTGGTTATTCTTCATCTTTCTTACCCCCTCCTTTCTGCAATTGATAGATCTCTTGATAAATGGCCTGACTGGCTAATAAATCGTGATGATTCGCAAAGGCCAACTGCTTACCTTGATCCAATAATAGGATCTTATCGGCCGCTTTTAGACTATCGGGTCGCTCAGAAATCAGGATGATCGTTTGAGAAGGAGATCCCTTACGAAGAGCTTGAAGGAGTTTGGCTTCCGTTAAATAATCCAAAGCAGACGTTGCCGCATCCAAAATCAAGAGAGGTGCCTTAGCGAGAATTGCACGAGCTATCACCAAGCGTTGACGCTGACCACCGGATAGGTTCATCCCCTGAGCCAGTATCGGACTATCAAGTCCCTGGTCTAAATCCGCTACAAAGTCCTTTGCCTGAGCTGTTTCAAGCGCCTGCCAAAGCTCCTGGTCATCGGCTTGAGGATCAGCTAGAAGAAGATTGCTACGCACCGTCCCCTTGAATAGTCGGGCGGTTTGAAGAACCACTGCCATCCCTTGACGAAGAGTATCCTTAGTCGCTAGATCAAAATAGGCAGGGCTATAGGCAATCTGTCCCTGAGTGGGCTGATAAAACTGAGTTAAAAGTCGGATTAAGGTTGTCTTACCTGAGCCAGTGGCTCCCATAATACCAATGAAGTCTCCCACGTTCACCGAAAAGTTAAGCTCACAAAGTGCTAAACCACCTGTGTCCGGATAAGCAAATGAAAGCTGACGACAGGCTAACAGTTGGCCTTCCTGAAGACCAGTTCCTGGCATGAATTTCTTATCTTCAAGCGGTGCCTCCAAAACAGCCACAATTCGATGAGCAGCTGTCTGTGTTCGGTTAAAGACCAGGACCACCTTCGTTAATTTAACTAATTCCACTAAAATTGCTAATAGATAATTGACCAGAGCCACCAATTGACCGGGGCTTAAATGACCCCGGTCAATAAATCGGCCTCCTTGCAGCAAAATTACAATCAGTGTGCTGTTAACCACTAAATAAGTTAAGGGATTGGTTAAAGCCGTTAGCTTCCCCGCCTGAAGTTGTAACTGAGTCAAATAACTATTGGCCGCTTTAAAATCCGCCTGCTCCTTACTCTCTTGATTAAAGGCCCGAATCACTCGCAAGCCCTTCATCTGTTGACTCACCTGGACACTCAGCTGGTCAAGTGCTGCTTGAATTTTTTGATAATAAGCTTGACCAAAGTAAGTAATCCCCCCCACAATTAGAAATAAAATTATCACCATGACTACAAAATAAAGCGTCATCCGCCAATCAATTAAGGCTGCCATGAACATCGACCCAAAGACAATAAATGGTGATCGCAGCAATAAGCGGAAAAAGGTATTCAAGCCAGTTAAGATCTGATAAAGATCACTCGACAATCGGGTATTGATACTAGTACGTCCCAATCGATCATAGCTAGATTGGTCCATGGCAAGGGCATGCTGATAAAGGTCCCTCCCCAGATTATTGGCAAATCCTGTCGCCGCCTTGGCTGAAAAATACTGGCCCATCATCGAAAAAGCCAAGCCCAAAAAGGCTAAGGCCAGCATCCACCCGTCTTGAATCAAAAGCTTTTGATAAGGAGCTTGTTGCATGACTTGATCGACCAAACGAGCAACGATCAAGGGAACAGCCAATTCAAGCAAGGCTTCGATTAACTTACATAAGGGAGCTAAAAAACTGATCCAGCCATACCCTCTAAAATAAATCATCAATTCCTTCATATTATGAATCTTCTTTCGTTCGAATTTGATCGAGTTTCTTTTGTAATGTGGAAGTAGCTAATTGGGCATACGCTGTTTCATCCACAAATCGAAAGCTATCATCCATTAACCATAAAGCCTCAAGCAATTTTTCTGATTGCTTGGGATAGACAACTGGCAAAAGATAGACCTGCCAGATTCGGTGAGAAAAAACATGCTTGACTGGACCTTGAACCGACTCTAACAACAACTTTGCTTTATCGAGAATGCTGGCTTCATTGGACCATTCAGCCACTTGATCTTGACTAAAAAATTGCTGTAAAGCTAAGCCTTTAATTGCTGTAGACTGGCTAAGCGTCGCTATATCCTTTAAATTCAGCATAGGAAAATGCCATAAGCCTTGTAATAGCTCACCCGCTTGATGTTGGCGCACTAGCATCTGTCCTTTTTCATTTACTAGATAGAATGCCAGCTTTAGCTCTTGTTTTTGCTTCGTTTTTTTCAATTTAACCGGATAGAGCTGGGCTGTCTTATGCTGATAAGACCGGTCAAAGTCTGCCAAGGGATGAGGGTCTGGATAAGGATTCGATGATGTCATTACCAAGGCTCCCATATCCATTAAGGCCTGATTAAAGTCCCCCGGCCGAGTGGGATCAATCAATTGATCCAGAATTTCTTTAAATAGACGCTTAGTGGCTGTTTTTTGAATATCTTGGTCAATCTCAAATAAACGTGCCGTTACCCGCATCAAATTCCCATCAATAGCTGGTTCTACTTGGTTAAATGCAATCGAAGCGATCGCTGCTCCAGTATAAGGTCCGATTCCTTTAAGCGTTAACAGTTCTTTAAGTGTCTTAGGCATCTGTCCTTGGTACTCAGTCATGACCGTCTTAGCCGCCTGCTGCATATTACGCGCCCGTGAATAATAACCCAGACCTTGCCATAAGCTCATTAATTGCTCTTGGGGGGCCTGTGCCAAGGCTTGAACTGTTGGTAGAGCCTGCATAAAACGTTGATAATAATCAATCACCGTATCGACTTGCGTCTGCTGCAGCATTACCTCACTGACCCATATCGCATAAGGATCTGACGTCCGCCGCCAAGGTAAGTCCCGCCCATGTTGGTCATACCAAGCCAATAAGCAGTCACGAAAATCCTGAATTTTTTCGGGTGACCAATCAAAATAGTCTTTGATATCCACTGTGCAGCCTCCTTTAATTCATATTTTCCCAAGACCTATCATTTAACTTAGTTTGGATGCTCTCATAGCTAAAACCCTGGGTCATTAAATCCCGAATAAGGGCTTGCTTTAAATCATAGCCTTGTAATTTTCTTTGACGGCGTTTCAAGGACTTCTCAAAAGCCTTGTCGAGTCGTTGATCGGTTTCTTCTTGTGATAACTCACACCAGGAAGGATCAAAGTCTCTATCTACTTGTTCCTTGGAATAGCCTTTTTGTAATAAGTGTAAAAACAGCTTGTTTTTTAACATTTGTGGAGATAAGCGTCGCTTGGATTGGATAAACTTACGACTTAGGTGTTGGATATTCTCCCGCAACAAATCTTGTGGATATTCTTCAAGGGCGTCTTGGATAATCGACTGAGCTACGCCTTTACGACACAATTCATAGTCAATCTTTTGAGGTCCTTTACGATTCACCTGAGCTTGCGTGCGCAAATAAGCCAGCGCATAGGTATGATCATTTAACAACCCCAGACCTGTTAATCGATCAAGCGCTGCTTGAATCCACTGGTCATGAGCCTGATCAAGGTCTTTGGCATCCTGGGCTTCTAGCTGTCCGTCCGTTGCTTGCTCCAGATCATCTTCAACTTGATCTTGCCAAAAATCCAAGTCACCTTCATCAAAATTCGCCAAGCTTATTGATCGACTTTGCGTATTTATGGAATGATTAGTTGCCAACCTTACTTGTTCTAAAGAAAAGTGGCTAGTAAGCAAGTTTTTAACTTGCTTTTTTAAGTAATCTTGCATTTCTTTAGTGGATTTTAAGCCGTAGGATAGGTAGTTAAGCCCTTTTAAATAGAGTTTTTGTTGAGCTTCTGCTGCTAAAATTGCATCTATCAGCCCTTGATCTAGGTCTTTGCCTTTATTTAAGGAGAAGTCGATTAAGATTTGTTCGTCAACACCAAAGGCAAATTGGTCATTGATATAGATGGAATAGCGTTGTGGATCTTTCTTTTGACGTTGGATTTTGCTTATTTTCATCGATATCACCTCTTTTTCCCCTATTGTAACATGCTAGCTCTATCTTCGCCTAAGAATCCCTTAAGTCTTTATCGATTTATTCTTCAAAATTTAAATATAGACTCCAAAAATGACGCCTTCTTCCCGATGTGACGGACTGCATAGAGCCTCCTTTAGATAAGGAAGTGAGGGGCCTTTTCACTTGCTCCAAAAAAACAAATCCACTCCCACCGCTGTGGTGGACCGCCAAGAGCCTCTCTCAGAGTCTCGCCGGCTCAAGGGGCTACTCAA
>NZ_KV802401.1:22453-24535 GCF_001810675.1 Facklamia sp. HMSC062C11
CAGAGTCTCGCCGGCTCAAGGGGCTACTCAAACGCTAGGCGCTAAAGCGCAAGCGTTTGATGTGTGCCCCTTGCCCTAATGCCACGACAGAGGAAGGGTTCTTTTTCATAAATTTTCGGATTTGAATTAAGATTAGGCTAATTGTTTTTGTGAAAATAGACATAACTTATTAAAGATAAGCAGTTTCTATAATCCATAAGATACTTGATAAAAATGAGTATCGCTGATGATTGAATATATTTTACAACTCTCTTTCACAGAATGAAAATTATATAAATATTTCCATTTGTTATAAGTCGACCTTAATACTGTCTGTTCTGAACTTAAATTCTAGTATAATAAAAGAATAATACTTTTATTTTTTAGTTTTCTTTCTTTATTCCATATTTTTGTAATAATAACTTCGTTAATGATTTGGCTAGACCATGTATCTAGTAGCTATGAGAGCACCTTTAAACAGGCGAAAAAATAAACCAATCCCACAACCGTGGTCAAAGGACAGCTGGCACACATCAAAGCTTTGGCGCTTTAGCGCTTAGGCTTTGAGTAGCCAGCTGAGCCAAGGAGACTTCCTTAGAAGGCTCCTGGCGGTCCACCACAGTTGTGGGATTGGATTTGTTTTTTTTGAGCCATTGAAAAGGCTATAGCCCTACCTTGAGTAGCCCCTTAAGCCAGCAAGGCTCCAAAGGATTCTGTTTTGGAAAAATTTTTCAGATTTAAAGGGCGTAAACGAATAATACCTATAAACTCGCTACTAAAAGCCTAAACCTATGTTATAATTAATTGCACTAAATCTTGGAGGTGAACACATGCAATCCTCGGATAAAACCATCCTGCAATTGGCCAGCTATGCTGGAAAGCTCTTGATTGAAGCGGAAGCCGAAGGCTATCGGGTGGAACGAACGGTCAAGCAGATTCTTGAAGTTGCCAATGTCAACTATCTCGATGTCTATTCTTCTGCCTCTGGACTCTTTATTAACCTAGAAGAATCAATCAACGATCAACAATCCGATACCACGACCCTCGTCGTTCGTGTACAGAATCGATCCAATCAGATCTTTAAAATTGACCGAGTCAATGCCGTCACCTACGACTTCATTGACCAGCGAATTAATGCTGAAGAAGCCCTACGACAGCTCAAGGCGATTCCAGAAACCGAATTTACAGCTCACAACAACTTCGTATCCATCTTCATCTTAATTATGGCCTATATTGCGCTCTTTGATGGTCAGCCGGGAGATTTAGTCATTTCACTGATTCCCTCTATTTTAATTTTATTTTTCCTCTTATCGGATGATAATTTTGGCATGAACAGTTTTTTAATTAACGTCTTTATGACCGCTTCTTTATCCTTTGTTTTACCGTTGATTGCCTATTATGTCACCGATAATTTTAATCCAAATATTGTCATCTCAGCGACGCTCATGCCCCTATATCCTGGAACAGCCTTCACGAATGGAATACGGGATGCCATCCGGGGCGACTATTCAACCGCACTAACTCGTTTTATTGATGCCCTACTAACTGCTTTGAGCCTGGCTTTAGGAGTGGCCTTAGGCCTTGTCTTATCGAATGGAGTGATTACTTTATGGAACTAAATCAACTACTACTCAAGCTCTTTGCGGCATACTGTGCAACTGTAGCGGCCGCCATTAACGTTAAAGCCCCTAAGCGCTTTATCTTCTGGTCGGGCTTACCTGGGATGTTTTCTTATGGGGTCTATCTATGGGTCAAGAACTTCTCAAATGACTTTATCGCGACCTTTCTCGGTTGCTTAGTCATCTCGATATTAGGACAATATATGGCTCGGAAATTTAAAACAGTCGTTAATGTCTTCTATATTCCAGCTTTCTTCCTATATGTTCCAGGGGTTGCTATGTATGAGACAGCCTATAACTTTATGAATAATGACCTAATCGCCGCTGGTAGCTCTTTATATCAAGCGATTGTTACAGCCCTTGCCATTGCGCTAGCAGTCTTCGTAGTCGACTCAGCCATGGAAACCTTCAAATACCATCTTGAAAAACAAAAGAATCATTAATTTAACTGGGAGAGGCTGTGACACAAGTCTCAAAAATACCC
>NZ_KV802402.1:0-205 GCF_001810675.1 Facklamia sp. HMSC062C11
AATATTTTGAATGGTTTGGGATATATCGAATGTTTGGAAAAGAAGAATGGGAGTAGAAATAATCACAAGTGATTATTTCTACGTCCGTCCAACGATTGCCGAGCCGTAAGGCGAAAGCAGAGTTGATGACGGCCCATCTGCGTATCAAGAACAAGCAATGCGACGAAAAGGAGCATTGTGCGGCTTGATGAGAAGAATGGGAATA